>JBATHI010000226.1:0-2013 GCA_049666645.1 Flavobacteriaceae bacterium
GATATCTACAAACGAGGTTTGTATGGCGAACTTGTTGATGAAGTTCTTCATAAAGGCATACGTGCCGCCGTAAATGGTTCTGCTGCTGACAATATGATCGCCAGCATCACACAATTGTAAGATGACCGATGATATAGCACCCATGCCACTGGCATAGACATTGGCGGTTTCTGTCCCTTCAAGCGCGGCCAGTGCCTCGCCGAGGTAAAGATTGGAAGGGGAAGAATGTCGGCTGTACAGATAACATCCCTCGGTATTGCCCTCAAAGGTATCGAACATCGTCTTTGCCGATAGGAAGGTATAGGTCGAAGAATCTGAAATGGAGGGATTCACCCCGCCATATTCCCCAAAGTACTGCAGGTCCTGTAAATGATTTGATGCCTTATACTCCATAATATTAAATTATTTTGAGCATAAAATTACCAATGTTTAGATAATATATCAATCAATATTACAAAAGATAGAAAAATAAACTATAATTAGTAAATATGATAGATTGTTATACTAAAATTATCGTATTTTTATCCCAAAACAGAAAAAAGGCATGCATAAACTCGATGAAACAGACCTGAAACTGCTTTTCCTATTGCAAGAAGACGCCAAGAAAACCACCAAACAGTATGCCAATAGCTTAGGTCTGTCGACCACCGCGGTCTATGAACGCATCAAAAGACTGGAGAAGACCGGCACCATTCGGAAATATGTGGCACTGATCGACAAAAAAAAGATCAATAAGTCGTTTGTGGCCTTTTGTCATGTAAAATTGATCCAACACATCAAAGATTTTGTGCTACAGTTTGAACAATAAGTCCTTAAACTGGAGGAAGTGGCCGAATGCTATCATATCAGTGGGGATCATGATTACCTGTTAAAAATCCACGTAAGTGATATGGAAGCTTATCGCGACTTTATGGTGACCAAACTCACCGCAATAAAACATATCGGCAGCACGCAGAGTTCTTTCGTAATCAATGAGGTAAAGCACAGCACGGCAATACATTTAAGGTAAAAGCAAGAAGGGACCCAATTTCTTGTTAAAATAAGAAGAAAACGGTAATATATATTTAATTTAAGGGACAAACGTCCAATAAAATGAACAGAAATCAATTCTTAAGTACCTTGGGAAGTGGAGGGCTTATCATGGCTACGGCCCCATTGCTTTCCTTTAAAAATCAGGAGGAAGTGCAATTGGACAAAAAAATAGTGCAAACCTTTGTTGGGGCATCCCATAATGATATGGCCAAGGTGATGGAATTGCTTGAAGAACACCCCACATTGCTCAACGCGGCCCATGATTGGGGAAAGGGCGATTTCGAAACGGGTCTCGGGGCAGCAAGTCACGTAGGTTTTAAAGAATTGGTCCGTTTTTTATTGGATCAAGGTGCACAGGCCAATATTTTTACGGCCTGTTTGTTCGGTAGAATAGATATTGTACAGCCCATGCTGACCGCATTCCCGAATACTTTACATGCTAAGGGTCCCCATGGGTATACATTGTTGCACCATGCCGAATTAGGCGGGGACGGGGCATCGGCGGTCAAGGAATATTTAATCTCACTTGGGGCAAAGAAAACGATCGTGGCCCTTTTTTGAAATGCAGTATGATCATCTTCAAGTTCAACCTTCCAGGGCCTATGCTGTTTTCTCTGGAATTGGAGCCTTGTCTTAACCTAAAACATTCGTATTTTTGCTTTTTAAAAGGCTGGGGCCATGCCCAACAACCAACAGTCTTTGGCAAAATATCTGTTTTATGACACAATACGACGTAGCCATCATTGGCTCTGGCCCTGGCGGCTATGTAGCGGCAATCCGTTGCGCACAGTTGGGCATGAAGACCGCAATCATTGAGAAATACAGCACTTTAGGGGGTACCTGTTTGAACGTAGGCTGTATACCTTCGAAGGCGCTTCTCGACTCTTCACACCACTATGAGGATGCCATTACCCATTTTAAGGAGCACGGCATCGATATTCCTGGAGAAATCAAGGTAAACTTGGCACAGATGATTTCCAG
>JBATHI010000227.1:0-3624 GCA_049666645.1 Flavobacteriaceae bacterium
CGTTTCTGCCAAGGCTTGGAAGCAGCAAATTCAATATGAATTAAAGGGGGCCGATTATAATGAAAGTTTGATTTGGGAGTCTCCCGAAGGCATCAAAGTAAAACCGTTTTACCATCCCGATGACAACGGCCCTATTGCAAGGAAAGGCATCACCCTTCCCAAGTTTTGGAAAATCGGGGAGCAAAACTACGTGGGCGACGCGGTGAAATCGAATCTAAGCTCCATTTCATTGTTAAAACACGGGGTGGAAAGTTTGATTTTTACGATTCCGAAGGAAAACATGGATCCCGAAAAATTGTTGACCGGCATCGATTTGTCGGTGGTCCCCATTCATTTTGAGCTTCAATTTTTGTCCCCCATGTTTGTAAAGAAGGTATTTGATTTTTTTAAGGAAAACCCAAAAAATTGTCACCTGCTGATCGACCCCATCGGTCATTTGGCACGTTCCGGCAATTGGCACCATAACCTGGATACGGATTTTGCGCTCCTAAAAGAAATCGTTTCCCATGAAAAAGCCGTTTCTGCCGGCAATTCAATCGCAGTGGATGTTTCGCTCTACCAAAATGCAGGGGCAAACATGGTACAGCAGTTGGCCTATGCCTTGGGTCATGCCAACGAGTACCTAAACTTGGGTGCCCGTTGTCGGATCAGCTTCAAAGTAGCGGTGGGAAGCAATTATTTTTTTGAAATTGCCCAATTAAGGGCCTTGCGCCTCCTCTGGAAAACCCTGGCAAACGAATATGGCTTATCGGCCGACTGTCATATTTTGGCAATCCCCAGCCTTCGCAACAAGACCGTTTATGCCTACAATACCAATATGCTGCGCACCACCACCGAATGCATGTCGGCCATTTTGGGCGGGGCCGACACGGTTGGCAACCTCCCCTACGATGCCCTCTACCACAAGAACAATGAATTCGGCGACCGCTTGGCACGGAACCAATTATTGTTGTTAAAACATGAAAGTGGGTTTGATACCAAGGACGATCCGGCAGCAGGCAACTATTATATCGAAAACCTTACCGATCAATTGGCCGAAAAAGCATTGTTATTGTTCAAGACCATTGAAAGCGAAGGGGGATTCCTGAGACAATTGAAGACACATACGATCCAAAGAAAAATTAAGGAAAGTGCCCAAAAGGAACAACTTATTTTCAATAAGGGACAGGAAGTTTTGGTAGGCACCAATAAGTACCAACATCAAGAAGATTTGATGAAGGGTCATTTGGAGCTCTATCCTTTCATGAAAACCCAAAGCAGAAAAACCTTGATCGAACCGATCATCCCCAAAAGGCTGGCCGAGACAATGGAACAAAACCGATTGGAACATGAGTAGGAAGCGTTTTGATCATTTGGAAATTTACAAGAACAACAAGGAAGAAATCCCCTCAAAGGATTTCGAACACCTCGGCTTCGCGGCCGGAATTCCGCCCTATTTGAGGGGGCCGTATGCGACGATGTATTTACAGCGCCCATGGACGATTCGGCAATACGCCGGTTTTTCGACGGCCGAAGAGAGCAATGCCTTTTACAAAAGAAACCTGGCCGGGGGCCAAAAAGGGCTCTCGGTCGCTTTTGACCTGCCCACCCATAGGGGTTACGACAGCGATCATGACCGTGTGGTGGGCGACGTGGGCAAGGCAGGGGTGGCCATCGACTCTGTGGAAGATATGAAACGCCTGTTCGAGGGCATTCCTTTGGACGATATATCGGTCTCGATGACCATGAACGGAGCGGTATTGCCCATTATGGCTTTCTATATCGTGGCGGCCGAGGAACAAGGAACCGGACCCGACCAACTGTCGGGCACGATCCAGAACGACATCCTCAAAGAATTCATGGTGCGCAACACCTATATCTACCCCCCGGCCCCCTCGATGCAGCTGGTGGCCGATATTTTTGAATATGCCAGCAAATACATGCCAAAGTTCAATAGCATCAGCATTTCGGGTTACCATATGCACGAGGCGGGGGCCACTGCCGAACTGGAACTGGCGTACACCTTGGCCGATGGCTTGGAATATGTGCGCACCGGCCTGAAGGCAGGTCTGGATATCGATAGTTTTGCCCCAAGATTGTCATTCTTTTGGGGCATAGGCATGCGGCATTTCCAGGAAATCGCAAAATTGAGGGCGGGGCGCCTGCTCTGGGCCAAATTGATGAAACAGTTCGATCCCAAGAACAAAAAATCGCTCTCGCTGCGTACCCATTGCCAAACCAGTGGGTGGAGCCTTACCGAACAAGACCCCTTCAACAATGTGGCACGCACGACCATTGAGGCGGCAGCTGCCATATTTGGGGGCACACAGAGCCTCCATACCAACGCCCTGGATGAAGCCATCGGCCTTCCAACCGATTTTTCGGCCAGGATCGCAAGGGAGACCCAATTGTTTTTGATGGAGGAAACCAAGATCATCAAAACGGTCGACCCGTGGGCGGGCAGCCATTATGTGGAGCAGCTCACCAACGATTTGGTGCATCGCGCTTGGGAATTAATCCAGGAAGTGGAAGCACTGGGCGGCATGACCAAGGCCATCGAGGCGGGAATCCCAAAAATGCGGATCGAAGAGGCGGCAGCAAGAAAACAGGCCCGAATCGATAATGGGGAAGAAACGATCCTGGGGGTAAACAAATATCCTCTGGAATCGGAGGATGATCTTCACATTCTTGAAGTGGACAACAATGAAGTGCGCCGACAACAGATCGAGCGATTGAAACTGCTCAAAAAAAATAGGGATGCCAAAATTGTGGAGGCCGCTTTGAACCGTCTTACCCGTGCGGCAAAGCACAAAATGGCTTCCCTTAAAACGAACGGTGCGAATCGGCAAGGAGGAGCTACTGAAAATTTATTAGCTTTAGCAGTGGAAGCCGCTAGGGCAAGGGCCACTTTGGGCGAGATCAGCATGGCCCTGGAAGCGGCCTTTGGGCGGCACGAGGCAAATATACAATCGATTACAGGCGTGTATTCAAAAGAAATCAAAAACGACATGGCCTTTAAAAAGGCATTGGCACTGGCCGACCGCTTCGCGGAAAAAGAAGGGCGCCGTCCCAGGATACTTATCGCAAAAATGGGTCAGGACGGTCATGACCGGGGGGCACGGGTAGTGGCCACCGGCTATGCCGACCTCGGTTTTGATGTAGATTTGGGGCCTTTGTTCCAAACGCCCCCTGAAGTGGCCAAACAGGCCGTTGAAAATGATGTGCATATATTGGGCATCTCTTCCCTTGCCGGCGGTCATAAGACCCTGGTGCCGCAGGTCATCGAAGCCTTAAAGGCCTATGGCCGTGAAGACATCATGGTGATTGTAGGGGGGGTTATCCCCAAACAGGATTATGACTACCTCTTTGAAAAAGGGGTGGTCGCCATTTTTGGGCCGGGCACAAAAATTGCCGAAGCGGCGATTACGCTTTTGGAGATTTTGTTGGAATGATCGAGACGAGATCGGTTTAAGCACCATAGCAACAAATCGTTTTACTGCAAATGACGTGATTCTCAGCACGGTCGAAGGAACGCACTATTTGCCTTTTTCAATGACCCCATTATATTTGGCCACAATCAGGTGTTTGGCGAATATTGCCCCGTAGTAGATATATCTTTTCCACATCCGTTTGGGTTCCTTTATC
>JBATHI010000228.1:0-7168 GCA_049666645.1 Flavobacteriaceae bacterium
CCAAAAAGGTAGGCACGGCCGAATACATATCCTGGGGATCAAGGTGGAAGCCATATTTTTCCGGAACGTTCAAGATCTCCTTGATGGCCATAATTCGAAAGACATAACGCCCGGTCTCCTCACCCAAAAGCAAGTCATAATAGTTTTCGGCCTTCTGAATGCCCATGAATTTATCGATCGCTGCCGGCCCGGCATTATAGGAAGCGGCGGCCAGTGTCCAGGTCCCGAATTTCTCCTTTGAATTTAGAATATACCTACAGGCCACTTCGGTCGCTTTTTCCAAATGGTACCTTTCATCCACATTGTCGTTTACTTCCAGGCCATAATCCCTGCCGGTTCCCTTCATTATTTGCCAAAACCCGGTCGCACCCGCCGGAGATACCACATTCTGCAATCCACTTTCAGCCAGGGCGAGGTATTTAAAATCGTCCGGCACCCCATTTTTGGCAAGAATGGGTTCAATCACCGGAAAATATTTATGGGCCCTTTTCATCAACAACAAGGCATTGGACTGCCAATAAGTATTGACCAAAAACTCGCGGTCTACCCGCTCCATCACTTCAGGATCGTTCAATGGAACCGATTCACCGGCAAAGTTTAGGTCCACCGGAATTTCGATGGCAGTGATAAGGTATCCCGCACTGGGTTCGGGCGTAACATCCCGCTCCGCTACATCGGCGGCATCGACAGCATTGCCTTGCACGGCAAACACCAGCGTACTTATTACAAAAAATACGCCTAAGAGCATCAATATATTTTTTATGGCCTTCATGATTTTATGTTTCTTTTATGGTAAAGGTATTAATAGAACTGGCTTATTGCAAAATAATTGTAGGCAGATGTTCATTGAACCATTTTGCCCGATGAATGATCATGGTATGGCTTCCATTCTTGACGATAATACAGTTTTTGATATTTCCTAATGGAAATACGGCATCCTTTTCCCCATGGATATGCACCAGTACTTCGTGCTGTTGGGTTTGACGCCAGTTCACCATTTGGTCGATAGACCAGTCAATGTAATATCTGTCGCGTATGGATAGGTATTCCTCATAAAGTTTGAGGCGTTTGGTGACAATCTCGCCGAAGGCATATTTCGTCAGCAGTTCAATATTGTTGACCAAGCCCGTGGGCAGGAGCTTATGTATCTGGGTATATTTGGCAAAGATCATACGCTTCGGCAATTCCGACTCATGCTTCACGCTGGAAACCACGATTATTTTTTTGGTTTGGATAAATCGCCCCATCTCCTGAACCAATATACCCCCGAACGAAACCCCGACCAAAACAGGGTTTTTGTGCTTCACCTTTTTCGACATTTCCAAAGCATAGGCTGAAATGCCCATTCCCTCCGAGGGTACGAACCACTCCAGTAGGTGCATCTCAAATTGGGATTTGGGAAGATCGATGTTTTTAAAGATGGATGGATTTGCAGCCATACCGGGCATAAAATAAACATGGATTTTATCATCTGCCATACGTGGATGCTTCTTATTTGGTTAGGAAATTAGCATTTTTTTTACTACTTTTGTAAAAGATTGCCATTATACCCTCATGTTTTAACTTATGTGAGCTTTTATCAGAAATTACGATACGGGAACATCGTAATTTTTTTGTCTAAGACCAATTTTAAACTCAACTATATGAATGAAGTAGAAATTAAGGACAACAGTTTCTTGCGCCAATTTGAAACTAGGGTAGACGGCCATTTAGCCAAGATTGAATACTCCTCCCAAGAAAGAAAGGTGTTTTTGACCAAGTTGGTTATTCCAGAAGAGATTATAATTGAAGGCTTTAAGGAACAATTCATCAGGTCGGTCTTGAACCACATTCAAGAAAAGAACTTGAGAGTCGTTCCCACAAGTCCACAGATCGCAGGGTTTTTAAGAAAGAACCGGCAGTACAAGGAGATGCTCCCCGTAGGCATCCGAATCTGATCAAAAGGTTAGGCCTCCCAAAAAGGGAGGTTTTTTTTTGCCTCTGTTTTCTGCTCCATAAATTCAAAACGCACCAAACCGTCTTCGTCAATCGTATTGAGCTTCACCTGATGCAGGGTGTTGATCAAATCCGGATTCCAAGGTGCTTTTACCCTGATGTAATTTTCGGTGAACCCAAAAATATAGCCTTCCCTGTTCTCCCCTTCAAAAAGTACCGTTCTGCAACTTCCCAGTTCATCCTCATAAAAGGCCCTTCTTTTTTTGACCGATAGGCCCCTCAACATTTTGCTCCGCTTTTGGCGTACTTTCCGGGGTACCACGCCAGTCATATGGGCAGCCAGCGTATTGTCCCTTTCGGAATAAGTGAACACGTGCAGATAGGCGATATCCAGATTATTTAAGAAATGGTAGGTTTCCAAAAAATATTCATCGGTTTCGCCTGGAAAACCGACAATCACATCGACCCCGATACAGGCGTGCGGCATGGCTTTTTTGATACGCGCCACCCTTTCTTCATAGAGATAGCGAAGATATCGCCTCCTCATCAACTTGAGCACGGCATCACTGCCGCTTTGTAGCGGGATGTGAAAATGGGGAACGAAAGAATTGCTTTGGGCCACAAAATCGATTGTTTCGTTCTGCAGCAGATTTGGCTCAATTGACGAAATTCTTAATCGGTTGATCCCCGGCACCTTATCGAGAGCCTGCACCAGATCGAGGAAAGTGTGTTCATGTCTTTTATCTCCGAATTCGCCTTTTCCGTAATCCCCGATATTCACCCCGGTCAAAACGATTTCCTTGATATCCTGGGCGGCAATTTCAGCAGCATTCCGCAGTACGTTTTCCAAGGCGTCGCTTCTCGAAACGCCCCTGGCCAGCGGAATGGTGCAATAGGTGCATTTATAGTCACAACCGTCCTGAACCTTTAAAAAAGCCCTTGTTCGCTCCCCGATCGCATAGCTGCCCACATAAAAATCGGCTTCGGTGATTTCGCAGGAATGGACCTCGCCAAAATCGTTTTTACTGAGGTCATTGATATAATCGGTGATCTTGAATTTTTCCGTTGCGCCCAAAACCAAATCCACACCATCCACTGCGGCCAATTCTTCGGGTTTCAACTGCGCATAGCAGCCGATGGCCGCAACAAAAGCCTTTGGATTAGCATTCAATGCCTGCCGTACGACAGTCTTAAAGCGCTTGTCGGCATTATCGGTCACCGAACAGGTATTGATGACGTACATATCGGCTTCTTCCGAAAAATCGACGCGTTCAAAACCCTTACCCTCAAATCCCCTTGCAATGGTCGAGGTTTCAGAAAAGTTAAGCTTACAGCCCAGGGTATGAAAAGCTACCTTTTTTTTCATGGATGCAAAGTGTGTTTTTAAAGATTGCAAAGATAAGCAGTTTCACTGGCAGAATTGTCGCCGTTGCATGCATTTTGGATAATGGGGGATTTATTTGGATGCCCCGGACGCACGACTTATGCTCCAGTTTAATCGTTGGCGGATGGCCGATCCTTATTGCACATACCTTTAGAGAATAAAGCGGGTGCAATCAATAATTCCTATATTTTTTTGTCAAATCGAATACGGCCTCCAGTATCCTAGACTCTTTCCCATCAAATTCAACCCCCCTTCTTGCCATCATGACCTTGGCGGCCTCAAAAGCCTTATCGGTTGGATAGGTAGAGAAACCCGACGCCCCTCCCCAGCTGAAGCTGGGGACAAAATTTCGAGGAAATCCGGGCACATAAATATTACAATTTACCCCGATGACTGTCCCTGTATTGAACATGGTATTGATCGCCGTTTTGCTATGGTCGCCCATCATCAAACCACAGAACTGAAGGCCGGTCTGTTCAAAACGCTCCGTGGCATAATCCCACATGCGCACTTTGGCATAATTGTTCTTGAGGTTGGAGTTGTTGGAATCGGCCCCGATATTGCACCATTCGCCCAAGACAGCATTTCCCAAATAGCCTTCGTGGCCTTTGCTGGAATATCCGAAGATGACCGAATTGCTGATTTCCCCACAGACCTTGCCATAGGGGCCCACAGTGGTGGGTCCATAGATCTTGGCGCCCATCTTTACGACCCCGTGGTCGCAAAGTGCAAAAGCGCCCCGAATGAGGTTACCTTCCCAAACCTCTGAATTTCGGCCCAAATAGATGGGGCCTTCAGTGGCGTTAAGTATGCTGAATTCGACCTTGGCGCCATCTTCCAAGAAGATGTTCTTGGCATTGATCAAGTGGTTGGTTTTGGAGATTGCAGCACTTTTTCGGCCCGCAGTGATCAAATCGAAATCGGCCTGGAGGGCTTCCCCATTCTTTGAAAAAATATCCCAGGTATGCTCAATGCGGATGACCTCCCCATTGAATTCAATGGCTCTATATTTTGAGAAATCAACTTCCTCCTGGGTGTCCTTGGTAAAAAAGGCAATCACTTCCTCCCCATGAAAAATGGCCTCGTTTTCACCCAAAGCTTCCACAAGGGAAATCAATTCGCCATTGGGCAAATAGGATGCGTTGATAAGGACATTCTCCTGCATTTCCACCATGGGAAATTTTTCCGAAAGGTACTCTTCGGTGAGGGTAGTCGTAGTGGTTCCCAGATAATGTTCCCATTTTTCCCTGATCGTTAAAATACCTACCCTGATGTCGGCCACAGGCCTTGTAAATGTAAAAGGGAGCAAGTGGTTCCTAACGGTCCCATCGAAAAGTATGTAATTCATGACCTGGTTGATTTATGTCAAAAATAACCAATATGGAGTGAAGCTGGTTGAGAATTTTAAATTTATGCCCGGCTCATGATGTCAACCGCGCTGCTCAGACAATAGTCCATCTTACAGTTACTGCCAAAAAAAAGGCCCCCGAATTTCGGAGGCCTGGATATCTTGAAAGGAATATTTATGTTATTCTCCCTTTGCGGCGTTATCCTTCACTTCGGATTTAGCCGACTTTGCGGGCTCCACTTCCTCTGCGGCGGGAGCGGCTTTCTTAAATTTATCGTACTTGTTCTTGAATTTATCGATACGTCCTGCCGTATCCAAGAATTTTGCCTTTCCGGTATAGAAAGGGTGTGATGTCCTGGAAATCTCCAATTTTACCAAAGGATATTCCACCCCGTCAACTTCAAGGGTTTCTTTGGTATCTGCGGTAGATTTGGTAAGGAACACATCATCATTCGACATGTCTTTAAAGGCTACCAATCTATAATTCTCCGGGTGTATGTTTTTTCTCATCTCCAAAAACTTTAATTCTGATGAAATTCAGGCTGCAAATTTAGGCAAATTTCACAAACCAACAATTTTATACCTCAAAAAATATTGAAACAAATTATCGTATCTTTAATTGTAACAAGTTAGCATAAAAATCAACTAACCTTTCAAACTACTAAAAGTTATTTAAAATGGAACAAAATCAACCTAAAATTGGAAAATTTTCATGGACTTTCGGATTACTTCTTGGACTGGCAAGTGTGGCCTTCTCGTTCATACTGTATACCATGGAAATGCACTACGAACAAAGCTGGCCCGTTCAGGTTATCGGAATTCTAATGACCGCGGTAGCCATCGTGATTGCTGCCTCACAGTTCAAAAAGGCAAATGATGGATACCTAAAAGTTTCGGAGGCTTTGAAACTTGGGATGGGCATCGGTCTTGTATCTGCCATCATAGGCCTTATTTATTATGCCTTGTTGACCAATGTCATTGAACCGGATTTTATGGACAAGGCCATGGACATCGCCAAGGTAAAAGCCCTGGAAGAGAATCCCAAGATTACCGATGAACAATGGCAACAAGGGGTAGAGATGCAAAAAAAGTTCGCTTGGTTGGCGTATCCGTTCATTTTAATTTTCAGTATCATAATTGGACTGGTCATCGGCTGGATTACCGGGCTGGTCATGAAAAAACAGAAACCGGACGCTTAAATTTACTTACTTTTGAAAATATTTCAGAAGTTACGCATGAACCTGTCCATCGTCATTCCTCTGCTCAATGAGGAAGAATCCTTAAAAGAACTTCATGATTGGATCGCATCGGTAATGCGATCCAATCGATTTTCTTATGAGATCTTGTTCATAGATGACGGAAGCAGCGACAGTTCATGGGATCTTATCAAGGCTTTATCGATTGAAAACCCAGATGTAAAGGGAATCCGATTCCAGAAAAATTATGGTAAGTCCCAAGCCCTGCACGCTGGTTTTAAGGCGGCGGAAGGCGAAGTGATCATCACCATGGATGCCGATTTACAGGACAATCCAGAGGAAATTCCCGAATTGTATAAAATGGTCAATGAGGAAGGCTATGATCTGGTGTCGGGCTGGAAAAAAAAACGATACGATTCGGTGGTTTTCAAGAACATGCCCTCAAAACTGTTCAACTGGGCGGCACGAAAGACTTCCGGAGTGCGTTTGAACGACTTCAATTGCGGCCTAAAAGCCTATCGAAATGCCGTGGTAAAGTCGATCGAAGTGTCAGGAGAAATGCACAGATACATTCCCGTTTTGGCGAAGAGTGCGGGTTTTGCCAATATTGGTGAAAAAGTGGTGCATCACCAAGCAAGGAAATATGGAAAAACAAAGTTTGGCATGGAACGATTTATCAACGGTTTTTTAGATTTAATAACGGTTTGGTTCGTTTCCAAATTCGGCCGTAGACCCATGCACCTTTTTGGAGCCCTTGGGGTCTTGATGTTTATCATTGGCCTCGGGTTTGCGCTATATCTGGGAATCGACAAGCTATTTATAAACCCCACTGGCCGATTGATCACGGATCGTCCCCAGTTCTTTATCGCTTTGACTGCCATGATCATAGGTACCCAGTTGTTCTTGGCCGGCTTCTTGGGCGAAATACTGATACGCTCGCGAAAAAACGAAACCCGGTTTACCATCGCGGAGGAGTTGAACCTTTCCCAAAAACAAAAAGAATATTCTTCGTAATTTTATTTTATAAAGAAAGCATACTACTATGGATGTTACCCTTCAAACGGCCAAAGGCTGGCTTAGCGATTTTTTCGATGGGAAGACCAAGCTTGAAGTCGAAAACCTCCTCAAAAACGACCCAGAGGAACTCAAAGACCGTTTCTACAAACACATGGAATTTGGCACGGGGGGCATGCGTGGCGTCATGGGAGTGGGCACCAACCGTATCAATAAATACACTTTGGGCAAAAGTACCCAGGGCCTGAGCAATTATCTCAAGGAAACATATCCAGCGGAACAGGTCAAGGT
>JBATHI010000229.1:0-9336 GCA_049666645.1 Flavobacteriaceae bacterium
GTATTGTATACCCCGTCCCAGCTGAAGCTTTCCCCCGAATTTTGGCCCGTGATCTGAAAAACGCCCATTTGGGCGGAAACCAGTTCGCCCAACTTTCCGCCGGCTTTGGTCGCGATGTTCTCGGCCCTTAACCTTGCATCCTCGGTAGCCTTCGAGATCATTTCGATTTTTAGATCGGCCAGACCCGTGTAGTAGTATCTTGGAGGGGCCGAACTGAATTGTACCCCTTTGTTCAGCAGTTCGGTGATCTCCCTTGATATTTGCTCGATCATGGGCACGTCGGCTGATTCGATCTGGATCGATTGCAGCAATTGATAGCCTTTAAAAACACTGCCCACATAGTTGCCATTGTCATATTTGTTGTCGACCTGTTCGAGGGTCTGTACCGAATTGAAGATGATGTTTTCGGCCTTGATCCCTTTTGAGACCAAATAATCCCTAACGATTTCCTTATCGCGGTTCAATTCCTCAAAGGCCAGTTTCAATTCGAAGTTATTGGCCGAAAAACTACCCTCCCAAACAATGAGATCGGAGGTGAAATCTTCGTTCCCCAAGCCGGTAACCGAAATTATATGGGGGGGCTGTGCCCGTTTCACGTATGCATTTCCCAAAAAATAGGCGGCAATGACGATGGCCAGTCCGAAAATAATGGCGGTGAGGTGTTTCATGGTTTTGTTTATAGAGATAGGGATAAAATTAGCAAAAAGGACCATTCCCAGGTTCAATTGGCCAAGGTAAAATTGCAGCTATGATCCAGTTGTCATAAAATGCATATCAAGATGGGGATGGGACTGCTTATAGGGGTTGTTGTTCCGTGCATGATCCAAAAGAAAGGAAGACCCAGCCGTCAAGACCTCTGAACATACGTTGTCCAATTATCGGGATACCTGCCCAACCATTGAAAATGCCCTTTGGAGTGCCAATCATTTCTTCATGTTTATAAGTTTTGATGATATCTTATAAATATAGGGGAAAGAAGCTTTTTGGATTTTTTCAATTTACTATTTTTGCGGATGCTCAACAACGTCCTAATTCTAGACTTTGGTTCCCAATATACCCAATTGATCGCAAGACGGGTGCGCGAACTAAACATTTTCTGCGAGATCAAACCCTTCAACAAAATACCGGAAGACCTCTCGATTTATAAAGCGGTGATCCTCTCTGGATCTCCTTTTTCGGTCAGGGCCGATGCGGTTTCCCACCCGGATTTATCTGCGATTCGGGGCCATAAACCCGTTTTGGGAGTCTGTTACGGGGCACAGTACCTTGCCCATTTCAACGGGGGCAACGTAACGGCCTCCAATATTCGTGAATATGGCCGAGCCAAACTTTCCTACATTAAAGGGGGCGAACCTTTTTTCAAGGACATCTCCGAAGGCAGCCAGGTTTGGATGAGCCATGCCGATACGATAAACGAATTGCCAAAAAATAGCGTTCTATTGGCAAGCACCCATGATGTGAAATACGCCGCTTATAAATTTGAAGGGGAACAAACCTATGGCATCCAGTTTCATCCGGAGGTGTACCACACCACCGATGGCAAACAGCTTTTGGAAAACTTTTTGGTCCATATAGCCGGGGTCGCCCAGACCTGGACCCCCGATGCCTTTGTTGATACCACCGTGGCCGAACTCAAGCAAAAAATAGGCACCGACAAGGTCATTCTTGGCCTCTCCGGAGGGGTCGACTCCACCGTAGCCGCAGTACTCCTTCACAAGGCCATTGGGAAAAACCTACATTGTATTTTTGTGAACAACGGCCTTTTGCGCAAAAATGAATTCCAAGAAGTGCTCGATCAATACGAACACATGGGACTCAATGTCAAGGGAGTCGACGCTTCGGCACGTTTTTTGGATGCTTTGGCCGGGGTTGCCGATCCCGAAGAGAAACGGAAGATCATCGGGAGGGTCTTTATTGAGGTATTCGATGATGAGGCCCACCGGGTGGAGGATGTCAAATGGTTGGCCCAAGGCACCATTTACCCTGATGTGATCGAGTCGGTTTCCGCCACGGGCGGCCCCTCGGCGACCATCAAAAGCCACCACAACGTTGGCGGATTGCCCGACTATATGAAATTGGAGGTCGTAGAGCCTTTGAAAATGCTATTTAAGGATGAGGTTCGTCGGGTAGGGGCAAGTATGGGGGTCAAGGAGGAACGTTTGGGCAGGCATCCCTTCCCGGGACCCGGTTTGGCGATCAGGATCTTGGGCGACATCACCAGAGACAAGGTGGCCATCTTACAGGAAGTGGATGCGATTTTCATCAACGGATTGCGTGAATGGGGACTTTATGACGAGGTCTGGCAGGCCGGAGCCATACTTTTGCCCGTACATAGTGTAGGGGTCATGGGCGATGAGCGTACTTATGAGAAATGTGTAGCTTTACGCGCGGTCGAAAGCACCGATGGGATGACGGCCGACTGGGTGAATTTGCCCTATGCTTTTTTACAAAAAACATCGAACGATATAATCAATAAAGTTCCGGGCGTCAACAGGGTCGTGTACGACATCAGCTCAAAACCCCCGGCAACGATAGAATGGGAATAGATATGAACCGATTTTTGAAGCAAATGGTAGTGCTGCTCTTTTTGGCCCTGATCAGTTGGAAGGCCAATGCGCAAAAATTCACCTCCCATGCCGTCAAGGCAGGCGAAACCCTTGAAAGCATCGCCGAACAATACAAGGTCAGTCCCTACAGCATCCTGAACTACAACAAAGAGATCAAGTCGGGACAGGCCCTGACGCCCAATACCATCTTGGTCATTCCCTCGCCTTCTGCCCAGGCAAATCGGGTACCGCCAACGGTCAACCCCAAACCGGTAACCAAACCAAATGAAGCACAGCCAAGCCAGGAAGAACCCATTGGATTTAGCTCGCACCGGGCAAGAAGAAAAGAGACCCTATTCGGTATTGCACAGCGCTACAAGATTACCGAGGAGGATATTAAGAAATACAATCGCGACCTTTATTCGGCCCAGTTGAAAAAAGGTACGGTCTTGCGGATTCCCAAATATAGGAGGGTCGACCCGAGGGATCTGCCCGAAAACAATTCCGAGGATTTTGAAATATACAAGGTGGCGCCTAAAGAGACCCGATGGAGCATTGCCAACAAGTACAGCATCACGATCGATAGCTTATTGGCCCTAAACCCCGATCTTTCGAAAACTTCCGATTATTTAAGGGAGGGCCAAGAACTAAAGTTGCCCAAAATTGCCGGTAGTACCATTGAAGGGCAAGAAACACAGTTGTACCTTTCCTATACCGTGACCCCAAAAATGAACTTTTACCAACTGGAAAAAAAGTTCGGCGTAAAGGGCGACGAAATTGTGCGTTTGAATCCGGAAATCGCCCAAAGGGGAGGGCTCCAGGAAGGGATGGTACTGCGAATCCCCGAGCGCAAGCGCGAAGCCGGGGAAATCAATACCGAGAATTATCTTTTTTATGTGGTGAAACCAAAACAGACCGAATTTTCACTCACCAGAAAGTTCGGCCTCAGCTGGAAGGAACTTTTGGATCTGAACCCCGATTTGAAAATGGGGCTTAAGGCCGGGATGGTACTCAGGCTTCCAAAAGCGCAAACGGGGAATTTTGAGGTGCGGAACGCGCTGGTACTGGATAAATTTGACCTGGTGGACAGCATCAATCGCGAAAACAAGCCGAAAATTTTGGTTCTATTGCCATTCCGACTCGATAAGTTGAATTTTGGGGATATGGCTTCGGTGGAAAGTACGATAGAACAGCGTAATGATGTGAAGGCCAGTCTTGGGCTATATTCCGGTGCCCTTATCGCATTGGATTCGGTTGCCGATCTTGGCATATCGGTGGATGTAAAAACCCTTGACAATCAATTGGACCTCTTGATGACCAAATCTATTTTGGCAAAGGAGAACTTGGGCGATTACCAGGCCATTTTTGGACCTTTGGACAATCCCTCGCTGAAGGAGGTCGCAATAAGGGCTTCCGCGGCCCGCGTACCCGTAATCGTGCCCATCCCCGTGCAAAGCGATATCAGTTTGCCCAACGTATTTTTTAGCTATACCTCCGACGAGGTCTTGCGGCAGCGCATGCTCTCCTATATGGATAGTTTGGTCACCGACCAAAACATCATCGTGATCGCTGATGGCAAAAACAACGCCGTGAAACAAACGATCATGGAGCATTTTCCGATGGCGAAGTCTTTGAAATTGATCGAAGAATAGAAGAATATTGGGATAGATCTTGAAAAATTCACTGCGCTCCTTTCTGCCGAAAAGGATAATTGGGTGTTTTTGGAGACCGTCAACTTCAAGGTGGTTTCCAGCGTCAGTTCCATTTTGAATTCGGCGATCAATGAAGATCAAAAAGTGCGGCTGTTTACCACCAACAGAAATAAAGCTTTTGAAAACGACGTGATTTCGGTTTCCCATTTGTCGAACCTGCATTTTACTTTTCCCTCGGTCCAGCGCGAAATCGGAAACAATGCCTTTGCCATACGATACCAAAAACGTTTTGGGAGCCAGCCCGACCGTTTTGCGGTAAGGGGTTTTGATCTGGTCTATGACCTGTTATTGAAACTGGCCTACAAGAATGATTTGTTTTTGATTTCGAGCATGATCGGCGAAACCGAATACAACGGTAACAAGTTCAACTATGAAAAGGATATGGCGTCTGGCTTTTTCAACCAATCTTCTTTTATCATTACTTATGAAGACTTGCAAATCAAAGAGATAAAAATATGAGACGATGACCGCCAAAGTAACTTATCTGGGCAATTTAAGGACCAATTGCGAGCATCTCCGTTCGGGAGACCATTTCATCACCGATGCCCCTATCGACAATAACGGACTGGGCGAGGCATTCTCGCCAACCGATACCGTGGCCACGGCACTGGCGAGTTGTATGCTTACCACGATGGGCATCAAGGCCAGGGGCCTGGAAACCGATCTGGCCAATGCCACCGCAGAAGTCACAAAACACATGGCCGCAGAACCCAGACGAATCTCAAAGATCGAGGTTGTGATGAGGCTTCCTTCCGGTACCACCGAAAAAATCCGCAAGATCTTGGAGCATACCGCGAACACCTGTCCCGTGATCTATAGCATCCAACCCGACATCGAAAAAGAAATTACCTTTCATTGGACGCTCTAAAACCCCTATTTTTAACTTTATTCTTAGTGTCGACCTTGTTATTGACCGGGCAGGAACCCGATGGTGTGCCCTGGAGTCCCGAACAAAAGCTCAGTTGGCAAGACTTTCGGGGTACCCAGACCAATTCAAGGGCCGCGGCGGTTACTGCAAGCGGTATCAGCTATAGTTTTTCTTCCCTGGTAAAGGGCAACGAGGTAAAGGTCGATTTCGAGATTGGCGCCTATTTTTATCCAGATAGATCATGGTACAGGCCAGAGGATTGCGACTCGGTGATCCTGGGCCATGAACAGTTGCATTTCGATATTTCGGAACTGTACAGCCGGAAGATGAGAAAACGTTTGGAAGAGACCAAATTCACCAATAATGTCAAGGCCGAGATCAAGAAAATTTACGGTGAGATTACCACGGAACTGAATGACTTTCAGAACCGTTATGATGACGAGACCAATTTTTCACGAAATCGGGAGCAGCAGTTGCTTTGGAATGATAAAATCGGAAAAGCGTTAGGCACCCAATAGGGGGCCTTAATATTCCAGGATGACGAAATCGGTACGCAAAGGGTTTAAGGCCTCCATTAATTTGGGTATCAGGTCGGGTCCCAGTTCCAGGTAGAGTTCCGAAAAATTCTGATGGCGTTCCTGCAACGATTGGTTCGGGAATAATTGTTGCTGTAACTCGGTGATCCGGACCACATGGTCTTCCAATTTTCGTTTCTGGGCCTTCAACAAACGCTTTTCAAGTTTGTCCAATCCCTTTTTTTGTTTAACCTCCTGTGCTTTGACCGCGCCAAGGAATGAGGGATCTGTTTCTTTTGCCAATAGATGGAGATGTTCGAACTGTTCTTCCAGGTACTTTTTTTGAGGTGAAAAATCGATATCGATGTTCGAGATTTCCCTAATTTTTTTATTGATCAGCTGATTTCTCTCCAAGAAAAGGTCAGCGATGGACAGCTGCATTTTCCGTAATTTTTTGGCCTGTTTTGCCGATACCATCAGGGCCGAATTGCGAAGCATCAGTATGGGGAAGGGTACCTTCATGGCTTCGAACATCGACTTGAGTTCCAACCAATAGGCGATTTCACCGCCCCCTCCGATATAGCAGAGGTTCGGCAAGATCACTTCCTGATAGAGCGGCCTGGAGATGACATTGGGGGAGAACCGCTCCGGATATCGTTCCAGTTCCTCCAAAAGGGCTTCTTCGGTAAAGGAAATTTGGGTATCGTTCACAAAATATCGCCCATCTTTTTCAATAAGCCGCTCCCTGACGCCCCCAACCATATAAAAGTAATTGATTTCCCTAGGGTTTACCTGTATGCCGTAACTTTCGGAACATTTCTGCAGTTGGGTCGCGGTCGAGTTCACTTTTTGATATGACAGTTGATTGATGATATCTTTCTTCGCGAAAGGAATTTGCAATCTTTTTAGGTCGGCATGGTCCCCATCCATTATCACCAGTCCGTAATCCCCGAAGAGGGCATGGGCCAAATACCTGGTGGCCTCGGTCAGGGTACTATGATCCAGGTAGGCCTTCTGAAAGAGACTTTTCATCGCTTCCGCATGTTGGCCGTTGCCCATTTCCTTTCCAAAGGCTTCATATACTTCCTGCAACCCGGAGGTAGACAATTTGCCAACGGCCCCTTTCGCCGCGATATTCCACTGCAGTTTTTTTCCCTTCACATTGAAATAGTTGATTTCGTCAAAATCGTGGTCCTCGGTAGCCATCCAATAAACCGGGACAAAATTGTATTTGGGATATTCCTTTTTCAGTGCCAGGCAAAGGTTGATGGTGGAGATGATCTTGTAAAGGAAGTACATCGGTCCCGTGAAGAGGTTGAGCTGGTGCCCCGTGACGACGGTGAAGGTAATGGGCTCTTTGAGCTGTTTGAGGTTATCGCCCGTTTTTTTGCCGACTTTGATACCTTTATATTGACTTTGGAGCGCATCGTAAAGCACCTCTCTATGGGTATTGGGGAAATGGGTTGCTTTTTCCTCGATTTGCCCTTTGAAGTCCTCCAATTTAAAAAATCGATGATAAAAAGGTTTTAGACTTTCCTTGCCATCGATATAATCACATATCAAATCGGAGAAATAACCGGTTTTTTTGAAAGGAATACAAGCAACATCCATAGGCAGGGTAAATATAAAACGCTTTAGGTATTTCCAGGCCTAAAATTAAGTTAATTACTTTAATCCATCATTTTGGGAATGCATCGGGTTTTGGATATTTTTTTGATGCAATTTCATTAGATTTGAAGGTATGGAATCGATTGGTACCTTGACCTTCTACCGGAAGGCATTTTTTTTCGCACAGCATGGCGGGCCATCAAAAAGACAGGGTAGTGACCCTAACGGTAACCGGAACGATTTCCAAAATCAATGGATAACTTAATCTATTTCAATTGAGGACATTTATACTTTCCCTTTTTGGCTTGATCACTTTTTCACTGTTTTCCCAAGAATTGAAATCGCCCTCCGAATTTTTGGGATATCCCTTGGGAACGCAATTTACCCGTCACCATGAGGTGGTCGATTATTTCCAGTATGTGGCCGCAACACTGCCCGATCTTGTAAAATTGAAGGAATATGGCAAAACCAATGAAAGAAGGCCCTTGCTGCTCGCCTTTATCTCGACGGCGGAAAACTTGGGCAACCTTGAACCGATTCGGTTGGAACATTTAAAAAACACCATTGGAGAAGGAAATCCATCCAAGGCCATTGTTTGGTTGAGCTACAATGTGCATGGGAATGAAAGCGTCAGTACGGAGGCATCGATGCAGACATTATACGATTTGCTGCACCGGAAAAAGGAATATTTGGAAAATACGGTGGTGATCATGGATCCCTGTATCAATCCCGATGGCAGGGAACGTTATGTCAGTTGGTACAATGCCTACAAGAATACCCCATTTAACGTAGACCCAAACAGCAAGGAACACCATGAGGGCTGGCACAGCGGCCGATCGAACCACTATATGTTCGATTTGAACCGGGATTGGGCCTGGCTTACCCAGGTAGAGAGCCAACAAAGGATCAAGGAATACAACCAATGGTTGCCGCACGTACATGTCGATTTTCATGAACAAGGCGTTGATCGGCCTTATTTCTTTGCCCCGGCGGCGGAGCCCTTTCATGAAGTGATCACCGATTTTCAGCGCGAGTTTCAGTTGACGATCGGAAAGAACCATGCGAAATATTTCGATGAACAGGGTTGGTTTTATTTTACCAAAGAGGTTTTCGATATGCTGTATCCCAGTTATGGGGATACCTATCCCACCTATAGTGGGGCCATTGGGATGACCTATGAACAGGGAGGAAGCGGAGTTGCCGGGTTAGGGGTGATTACGGCGATCGGCGATACCCTCACTTTGAAAGATAGGATCGCACACCATTTGACCACCGGACTTTCAACGGTGGAAGTGGTTTCAAAAAATGCGGAAAGATTGAACCAAGAGTTCAAAAAATTCTATCAGAAAAAAACCTACAGATACAAAAGCTACGTGATGAACGGGGATCGGGATAAATTAAATGCGCTCACTGCCCTCCTCGATCGCCATCAAATCAAATATGGCAGTGCTATCGATGCCACTGCCAAGGGTTTTGACTATAAAACGGGAAAAATGAAGACCATGAAGATTTCCGGGGAGAGTTTGGTGGTGTCTACCGACCAACCCAAAGGGACCTTGGCCACCGTTTTGTTCGAACCCAATGCAAAATTGAGCGATTCGTTGACTTATGATATCACCGCCTGGTCTTTGCCTTATGCGTATGGGCTGGATGCCCTGGCCACGACAAACCTTTTGGGCATGGGGGAATGGCAAAAGGAAATACCAATACCGGTGGCGCTCGACAGCAGCGCCTATGCTTTTTTGAGCGGGTGGTCGGGCATGGGGGATGCCCAATTCCTGGCGGCATTGCTGCAGGCGGGAATTCGGGTACGCCATACCCTCAAACCCTTTACGATCGACGGGATGGAGCATGCCCAGGGCAGCCTTATCATCGCCAAGGCGGATAACAAAAACCACAAAGACTTTCTGGGGACCCTGGCGAAAATCACCAAAGACCACAATATTGCTTTGACACCGACATCTACGGGCTTTGTGGAAGGCGGCAAGGATTTTGGATCGAGCTCGGTAAAGATGATCCCCGACATCAGGGTGGCCATCTTGTCCGGAGAACCTACCTCAACCTTGCAGTTCGGAGAGATCTGGCAC
>JBATHI010000230.1:0-4253 GCA_049666645.1 Flavobacteriaceae bacterium
CGACCATCGCCATTCGGCCCGGGAAGCCCAACGCGGCCACTTCCTCCTTTGTAAGCGGCATCATCAGGGAACCTTTGAACGGTAAAAGGGCCACCTATCCGGTGCCTTTGGCAACGGAAGTTTGGATACAATCCCCAAAACGGGTCATCCAAAATTTCATCCATGCGGCAAATTTGGAAGCCCGATCGCTGGGAGACGACAGAATGGTCAATCTTCCTGGATTGACCACGACGATCGAAGCGATGATCGCTGCCCTGGGTAAGATCGCGGGACAGGAGACCACACGATTGATCGCCCACGAGCCAGATGCATTTTTGGAGCGCATAGTACTCACGTGGCCCCCTCGATTCAATACCGAAAGGGCATTGGCCTTGGGGTTTGTGCGAGACCGTTCGGCGGAAGAAATCATTGCCTCCTATATCGAGGAAGAAGCTATAAACATTGGTTAAAGTACAACGGAATGGATAAAGACATCAAAATTGCCATGGTCACCGGGGCCGGTTCGGGGATTGGAAAAGCCGTGGCCATCGCACTGTGCCAAGATGGTTGGCAAGTGGTTCTGGCCGGGAGGCGCGAAAGGCCCCTTCTCGACACCGCTGCCGCTTGCGGGAAAGATACCGTATTGGTGGTCCCAACGGACGTCACCAAACCCCAAAGCGTAAAAAACCTCTTTGCCCAAACCATCGAAAAGTATGGGCGCTTAGATCTGCTTTTCAACAATGCGGGGGTCAGCGGCCCGGCCAAACCCTTTGAAGAATTGACCCTTGACGATTGGCAGGGGGTCGTAGACACCAATTTAACCGGGGCCTTTTTATGTGCCCGGGAAGCGTTCGGGCTCATGAAACGGCAAGATCCCATCGGGGGGCGCATCATCAACAACGGTTCCGTTTCGGCCCACGTGCCAAGGCCCCAGTCCGCCCCTTATACGGCAAGCAAACATGCGATCACGGGGTTGACCAAAGCCATTGCTTTGGACGGGCGCGGATTTGATATCGCCTGCGGGCAGATCGATATCGGCAATGCCTCGAGCGATATGACCCAAAAAATGGAAGCGGGCATCGGGCAAGCAGATGGTAGCATTAAAATTGAGCCCACCATGAGCGTGGAAGATGTGGGCAGGACGGTAGTATACATGGCCGGTTTGCCCCTTAACACCAATGTGCCGTTCCTCACGATCATGGCCAACCGAATGCCCTATATGGGTAGGGGCTAAAAAAAGACTGTTTTCTAAATACTTACCCTTTGGTGTTGGTTCTAATGGCCCTGACCACATCGGACGTGATGGCTGATGCGGCATTCCCAAAACTATTTCTGATGTAGGAGGTGACATTGGCAATCTCCTCATCGCTGAGCATCCCAAATGCGGGCATGGCATTGGAATAGGTGGATCCATTGACGACCAGACCCACATTGGAACCGTTGAGCATGATCTTTAATAATCGCTCCTGGTCGCCCGTCACATATTCAGTGCCCTTCAGGGGCGGGTTCAAACCCGATACCCCAGAGCCGTTCGATTGGTGGCATAGCAGGCAATGTTGGGTATAAACCTTTTCCCCTTCAGCCATATATGCCGGCAAATCCATGGTAGTTTCGGCTTCCAGGGAAACCGTGGTCTTGGTGGTTTCGGATTCCGAAGTTTCTTGGTCTGTTTCCTTCCGCTCTTTGCAGGAAATAATCCATAGAAAGGCAAAGCCCAAGATCAAAACCGTGATGCTTTTTCCAATGGGGTTCAAGATGCTATTCTTTTTGATAAACGATCCTGAACAAAGTGCCCCCGGCATCATCGGACACATATAGCGACCCATCGGGCCCTTGGGCCAATCCTGTAGGTCGGTGCGCCGCCTCGTTGGGCGTAAGCACTTCTTCGGTACCTGCAAAACCATTGGCAAACACCTCCCAGTCACCGCTGGGCATCCCATCGACAAAAGGCACAAAGGCGACCATATAGCCCTCCTGTTTTTCAGGGGCGCGGTTCCAGGAGCCGTGGAACGCGATAAAGGCCCCATTTTTATATTTTTCGGGAAACATGTCGCCCGTATAAAAAAGCAGGGCATTGGGCGCCATATGTCCGGGAAAGACCGCTATGGGGTCAATGGCCTCTTCCCCCGCGGTTTTTTGGCCATCCCCGCCATATTCCGGGGCAAGGATCTTCTTTTTCTGGATCTGATCGTAATAGATATAAGGCCAGCCCGCATCATCGCCTTCTTCGATCATGTACAGGGTTTCCGCAGGGAGTTCGGCAGAAGTCTTTACATCATAAAGATCGGGAAAAAGGGTGTTCAACATATCCCTCCCGTGCTGGGTGACAAACAGTTTGTCGGTGGTTTTGTTCCAATCCAGACCCACCACGTTCCTTAATCCGGTAGCATAGCGAAGTCCTTCTCCGTAAGATTGCTTCATTTGATCGGCCCTGAATCGCCATATTCCCCCTGCAGAATCCAGGATGGTACAGGGCATCATGGCGGGCGAACCGATGGTCCTGTCCTGTACCTGGCAGGCATTGGAATAGGCCCCGATGTTCACATAAATATTGCCCATACCGTCAAGGGTGAACGATTTGGTCGCGTGTGCCCTGCGGGAAATGAGGCCGGTGACCAAGGTATCGGGCATCGTTGTTTGGGTTACTTTTCCGTTGGCGTCGAGCGCGTAGCGGAAAATCTCCTCATCGGAGGAAGCATATAGGAATTGATCATCAATAGAGATGCCGGTGCCGCCAAAATCGCCAAAGCCTTCCTTTGTTTCAGCGATACCATCTCCATTGCCGTCTTCCAGATACAAAATTCCCTGACCGTTGACCGGTTCCCTTAATTTTACATAGATGCCCCCTTTTGAATTTACCGCAATATGACGGGGAGCGCCGAGCGAATCAGCGACCTTGATCACCCCGAACCCCTCCGGCACGGAAAGGCCGGCGTTATCGGCACTGATGGCCAAGACAGGCATCCCATCCGATGGCTTGGTTTCCTGTTTGCAAGACAGAAAAACCAGGAACGCCAAACCGACGATAACGAAATACGACCGAATCCCTACTATTTTTTTGAAACTGCTTCCCATTCGAATTTTATTTACTGGTACAATGACTAAAGATCTACTTTTTTTCCGGTTTTTGCCGCCAAAAATATGGCGTCGATGATTTTCATGTCCTTTACGCCCTCCTCCCCATCGATGGGCACAATGGGTTGCTTGTTATCAAAAATGATCCCGGCAATGCCGTCCATTTGCAGGGTTTGGTGGGTTGTATGCGGCTGATCGAGCTCCCCCTTTTGGGTGCGCCCCTTGATGGGGCCATAGCCGGTGGAGGGCTGCATTTCCGCAAATCCTTTTTCGCCCACCATATAAAACCGGTCCAAATAGTTCATGGCATAGGTCGAGAGGCAGGAGGCCACCGCCCCGCTGGGAAAACCCATCTGAAATTGTATGGTCTCGTCGATGCCTTCCTTAAACTTGACAGGGTCGGTCTTGGTTTCCTGGGCGGTTACCCAGATCGGTTCCTCTCCCAACATATATCTGGCCCCATTGATGGAATAAATTCCGATATCCATCATCGCACCACCGCCGGAGAGCGCTTTGTTCAAGCGCCACTGGGTGGGATCTCCGATGACGAAGCCCGATTGTCCCTGAAAAAATTTGGGTTTCCCGAATTCCCCCTCTTTCCGCATGCGGATCACTTCCACCGTTTTGGGCTCAAAATGCATGCGGTACCCGATCAACAGTTTTACGTTGGCCGCTTTACAGGCGTCGACCATTTCCTGGCCCTCTTGGGCATTGACGGCCATAGGTTTTTCGCAGATCACATGCTTGCCTGCCTTGGCCGCACGAATGGCATGGCCGTGGTGGAGACCGTTGGGGGTAATGACATAAACGGCATCGATATCGGCATTGTCCTTGATGGCATCGAAATTCCCGTAGTCATAGCAGTTCTTTTTGGGAATATTGTACTTCGCCTGCCAATCGACCACTTTCGAGGGCGTTCCACTGATCACCCCCACCAACTTGGCCCTTTGGCAAGACTGCATGGCCTCGGCCACCCGTGTGCCGTAGCTGCCAAGACCCATGATGGCCACCCTCAACACCGGACCCTCATAGGGTTCGGCAGATTGTGCAAAAATACTGGTCGGATGGACCAATAGAGACAGCCCGACGGTCGTAATGGATAGTTTTTCCAAAAAATTCCTTCTCGAACCCATTGTCTTAATGATTTTTATTAAAAATAAGCTTTAAATGAATCCAATCCAACCTTTATGAAAAAAGAT
>JBATHI010000231.1:0-11726 GCA_049666645.1 Flavobacteriaceae bacterium
CTAATTAACAATTTTTTATCTCCATACACGGTTCCAAAAAACGGCCATTAAAAAGAACAAGTGAAGAAAAATTGCAGTGTCCTCCAAAAGGTTGGTTTCATGAAACTCTACAAAATAGGCTAAGAATTAATATTCTCAATCATAACAGTGAATATAAGAATTGTATCCGACTGCGGGTTTCATTCATGTCAAAATAAATAAAAGTAGAAGCGAGCTACAAACCTTGAATTTACTACAGAACCGGCTATTATTATAATACAATGATGTGTGTTGTTTTTATTCTTGATTTATTCTGACAAATTCCAATCCTTTGAATTTTAAAGATTCCACAGTATTGTCTTTGATCATAAATTCTATCAATTGTTTGCTCCCTGGACCAGAAAAATCGACTTCCAGTGAATTTGCCTCCTTGCCATAATATGCTCTGGAGCTGAGCAATCCCATTCTAATATTGATTGTGTCATTCTCCACAGTTATCGAGAAATCGCCAAATCCTTCGTTCGAATACTGCCCTTCGTATTGAGAAGGGCGGAGAGTTAGCGAGGATTGTCTGTTGGTTCTTTCAGATACAGAATTTGCATACGACCTGTTCATTTGATTGATTCTTCTTCCGAAATTTTCTATTTCTTTTAAATACACTTCCTGCGATTTCAAGGAATCCAGATAGTAATCAAATGTATAGCTTGTTAAAAGATCTGCAATATTATCTCCAAAGAACGATTCATTTGAAAAAACTGCTATTCCAATTTTCTGATCAGGAATAAATGATATTTTAGCTGAATTACCCAGGAAACCCCCGTTGTGATATAAAACCTTCTGACCCTTGTACTCAGAAATATGCCAACCTAATCCGTATCCAACTTCGTTGAAAATTGTACCCTTTTCGTTTACACTTGCATATGAACTGTGCACCTGTCTCAACATGTCTCGGTCATAAATGGTTTTGCCCTTAAAACTTCCATTTCCGACATTAAAAATTAACCAGTTGGCAATATCCTCAATTGATGCAAAAAGCCCACCTGCAGCTTGCATAGTTTTCTCGTCTTTTCTTGAATTTGCCTTTACAGGTTGCGTTGAGTCACCAATGCAAATGTACGGTTGAGTTGGTTTCCATTTTTCCGTAATTACCTTATCGTAAAAAGCTGTAGTTCTTTCCATTTCCAAGGGGCGGAAAATTTTTTCTTCGAGTAGCTCTTTCCAGTTTAATCCAAATTCTTCCTGAAGTATTAACTCGAAAATATTATACCCCAGATTATCGTACTTAAAACTTTTGCTGTTGTTTAAATCAGTTGTGTAATTTTCAAGGATTTCAATAAGTTGTTTATGTTCGTACTGACCCGAAACGGCATTTCGCCAAACTAAATATCCATTGCTTACTCCTGAGGTATGAGACAGGAGTTCTCTTAGAGAAACCCCTTCAAATACTGTTTTGTCTTTAAAGCTCTTAATTGGTTCATAGGAAGTAATGGAAACGTCAAGATCAAGCACATTCTCATCATGAAGTATCTGTGCCAAGGTGCCGGTAAAGGACTTTGTAGCAGAAGCAATATAGTTAGGTGTTTTTGTATTCACTTTTATATAATGCTCTACATCAGCGAAACCATAACTCCTCATATGAACAATTCTATCACCGCTGACTATGGCTATTGAAATACTTGGTATACCCTTTATTTGGTCTAATGCCGAGATTGTTAAAGTTTCTATTCTATTATTGAATTCATCGGTAGATGATTCTGGCCCACAGCCAGTGAGGTTAAGAATGCATAAAATGAAAAAAATAAATAGTCGAGTATGCATTGCGTCCATATTATTCTTTCTTTGTCGTTACTTTTTCTCGATTTGATTTTGCCAATTGTCCAAAAGTTTTTCGGCAGTTTTACCAAACTTTTCTTTTAGAAGAGGGTGAAGCAACCAATTCTGAAGCTTCCTTTTATACTCGAATTCAAATAACATAACAACTTTTGTTTGCGAACTTTCAAGATTCTCAACTTTCCAGGTTCCCTTTAAAAACTTGAACGGATAGGGATAGTCGGGAGCAGCCGTATTTACCTCAAAAGCATATTCCTTTTCTTCTTCCCACAATGAGCAGGTTTCTGTCCAGCTATCTTTGCCGTGACTGCAACTGCGAACCATTCCTTCTCTTCTCCCAGAAACTACTTTTACTTCATCAATATTTGGCGCGACTTTATGGTAGTTTGATACATCAGAAATTACTTTCCATACATTTTCTTTAGTTGCGTTAATCGTTCTTTCGAAACTCAATTGTTTCAGGCCCTTTTTCTGGCTATTGTCCGTTTTAGCAAGCGCGTTCGCTTGATTAATTGCCATAAATAGTACCACTAAGGCAACCATAGCAATAATGCTATTTCCAGTTTTTGAAACTTCAAAGGGTTGAGTAATTAATAGTATTAAGCTCCCGAGGACCCATAAGTAATCCTGAAGAATTATTGCTAGTACACCCAACGGGTTTTGCCTTCTTATTTCGTAAATAATAATTACAGAAAAGAAAATTAGAGCTGCTCCAATTATCCAGAATACAGATGTATTTGAGATATCAAATAAATTAGCAATATGCGTATTTATAGCAACTAAGATAATGCCTGAGATGCCCGAAAATAGGGCGTTGATTAGAAGCGATTTTTGCAATTGACTCATAATGATTTATTTCTTAGTTATTGCGATTGGAATAAGTTCAATTGGGTATCCGGCTTCACTTACTTGTCCACCATCATTTTCAAAAAGGGCATGATGCATATATAGTTCATCTCCGGAATCATCAATAAAGAATATTTGCTTGAAATCCTCTACACTTCCTTCCATATAAGTTGCCACTCCGTCAATTGTGTTAACGACAACCGATTTCCCATCGAAATTGACCGTGGCTGTAGCGGACTTGTGAAAGGCGATGGTTATTATCTCATTGGATATAGTAGTTCCATAGCATTGCAAATTGTCATAACCTTTAATATTAATTTCAAGGTTGTCGTTATTAAAGAGTAGGTATTCATTTAGAATATGTCCATTATTAGCCTCTACGCATCCTGATTCCCAAAAGCCATTCATACTTATTTCAACTCCTGAAACAGTTGTTAGTCTGTAGGCACTTTCTGGGGTTACCTCCTCATCATTTTGGCAGGACATTGACGTAATACCAGTTGCCACTATCCATAAAGCTATTTTTAGATATTTTAATCTCAGTAGGGTTGCACTCATTTGATTCAAATTTTTATGTGTTGTTGTAATTTTTATACAAATAGACATGAAAGAATGGGAATTTGATCATTGCAAAAAAGGAACAACTAACTAAACAGGAACAACAAATTCGTAATGGGTTTTTCGGACAAATACCTGGTAATTGATTTAAAATACTCCACGTTTACTGTCGCCTATATCTATACAGATCAACAAAAAAAATGGGACTAACACTCCATATCCAAAAATTCCTATAACACATTAACCATTTCTCGTAACTGTAATCCTTGTCATTTTACTTCACACTAAAACATTTTGCTGGTTCCGATAGGACCTAAAAAAATATTATGTCGCAGATTCTAGTCTTAGTTGGGTTAAGATAGCTTCTAGGTGATTCCTGATTAGGGAAAAATGACCTTCGTTTTCAAATATATGTAGGTCGGAATCTTTTAGTATGTTGTGATAGTAAATTCCCCTATATTTTGGGGCCATTTTATCTTCTGCCCCGTACCAAAGGTTGATGTGGGTGTTGATTTTTTCCAAAGGGATACCCCAATCAGCCACGTATAATTTCCATTCCTGTACGACGGCTTCGTTACCTTGTTTATAAGCCTCCATGCTGCCTTGAATGAAATCGACACCATAGGCCGGGTTTTCCTTTAGCAACTTGCTGTCGGCATCAGGGAGGTATCTTTGCAATTGGCGAAGCCTTTTTTCGGGTTTTTCTTTCAACGTATTGTACTCACTGTTAATGAAACCACGCAAGTTGTTATCTTTTTTTGCTGTCGCGAACCAGTGCATTATTTTGACCGGAAACCATACTCCCTTAAGTTTGCCCTTGTAATGATGCGGGCCTGTTCCTGAGATAATACTAACATTTAGTATTCTATCAGGCAAAGCATATGCACAGGCCAATACATGTGGCGCTCCACCGGATAGGCCGAATACGGAAAAGGTTTCCAGTTCCAAATGCTCGGCAAGGCTCTCAATGTCTTTTGCCCAATCCAAAAAACTCCGATCTTTTTGAAACGTGGAGAGTCCCACGCCAGGTCTGTCAGGCGCAATGATTCGTACACCTAATTTTAAAGCGGTACTGTCCATAAAACGGCTGGACAACCTACTTTCTTGACCTCCGTGAAAATAAAGAACTGGCACACCATTGGTATCTCCATACTCGGCATATCCCAATATTCTGCCATCAGGCAAGGTACAGGTGTTCTCTGTTTTCATTGAGTACGGATTTGCTGTGAATAATTCGGGTGACATCGTAGGAATTTGTTCTGCGCTACTGTAAATAGTGATTCCTAGGAGCGCGATAATCAGCGCCCCTATTTTTAATTTTATTGCTTTTTTCATGACTTGATTTGTGATTGATGAATAAACTCATTGTGACATTTTGCCGCAATGTAAAAATTTATTTTTATATTTACAACTATTGTCGTCTAAAATTCAATTCACTATGCCACAACATCAACAAGCAATGCAATCCCTTTTGACCGAAGGGGAAAGACTGTTCTTGTCAAACATCTCTATCGACAACGTGATTTTTGGATATGCATCAAATAGTTGGAAAGTTTTGTTACTTCAAGTTACAGACACCCAATGGATGCTGCCTGGAGGTTATATATTCAAAAATGAGTCGCTGGATGCGGCCGCAAATCGAATATTGGAAGAACGCATCGCACTTCGCGATATTTTTTTAAGGCAATTCCATGTCTTTGGCGAAACCGACCGTTCCTTTTCAAATGAGATTACATCCCTTTTTAATGAATTAGGAGTACCCACTAATCCGGATCTTTGGATCAATCAACGATTCGTTTCGGTTGGATATTATGCCTTAGTGGACATAAACAAGGCCCAACCTAGACCCAATCAGTTTGCCAAGGCTTGCAGTTGGCATCCAGTAGAGGAACTACCAGCGCTACTTTTGGACCACAATGAGATAATAAATGTCGCCAAGGGAAGGTTTCGGAAAGACTTGGATGCATATGATGCAATAGGTTCCCATCTATTACCCGATAAATTTACAATGCCCGAGTTGCATCGCCTTTACGAAACAGTGTTCGATACATCCATGGATCGGAGCCGTTTCCAAAAAAAGATGTTGGACTCTGGTGTTTTTGAACGATTGCATAAGAAAAAAGGAGTTCCGCACAGAAGCCCCTATTTATATAGAGCCAAATAATGCCATTTCAAACTATTGCGATAATTGGTGGCATAAGGATATTCAATTAATTCAATTCCATTTTAATCCAAACTTTTACAGGTAAGTTTTGTTCCTATAAGCGCCTCCCCTCCATTTCTATAATAGGGTAGTTAAAACAACTCGTCTCAATCTGGTTTGGCATAATATTAAATTATGCAATTATTAGAAAGAAATGAAATTGAACAGGATTAAACAAATTTCTTCAAAAGTTTGGAAATGTGCTATTAAACCGCCATTAAAATGAACAAGTGAAGAAAAATTGCAGTGTCCGCTAAAAGGTTGGTTTTACAGGACCAAAATAAAAATCTTAATTTCGGAATAAAAACAAGGTGTTTAAGCTTTTCAAACAACCGTACTCAATATCGACCGTAAATGAGCGAATAATTCACAGTATCGCCATCAGTGTCTTTGTGTATCTTTTTCTTGCGGTTTTTGAACCCTTCGATTTAAATTTACTCGATTCTGCCAATAAAGATTTGATCGTACTGGGATATGGAGTAGTAATATTCTTGATTTTGTGCATTTTTTATGTCGTCGTCCCTCTAAGTCTACCAACCATTTTTTCCAATACCAAATGGAAAGTGTACAAGGAACTGCTATTGATGATTTTTGTCCTATGCCTTATCGGTATGGGGCTTAGTCTGTACGAGCATTTTATAGGAACAAGACCCATAAGTTGGATTAGTTTATATGAAACTGTATTAAAAACGTCCGTAATTGGTTTTTTCCCGATAACTGCCCTTGTTGTTTTTAATTACACGAGATTGCTCAAAAAGCATTATAAGGAGGCCGAAAAAATAAACGCTTATTTAATTACGCATGAAGATGACAAGCGTTCAACCAAATCGGTGCTTATATCCATCGAATCGAATAATAAGTCCGAGGGGTTTTCGAAAGAAAAAGACAGTATCTTGTTTCTCTCCACTTTGGGAAATTATGTAGAAATATACTTCGAAAAGAATGGCGATGTCAAAAAAGAAATTCTGCGAACCACACTAAGTAGGGCCGAAAAACAATTATCAGAATATACCGATTTCTATAGATGCCACCGCGCTTTTATAGTGAATACTAGTAAAATCGTTTCTATAGATGGAAATGCAAGTGGCTATTACCTACATTTTCAAAATACCGATCAAATCGTTCCCGTATCACGAAGAAATACATCCGTATTTAAAAAATTCATGTCGGACAGATAAACCCTTACTACCTACCATAGACCGCTTGTCACTTTTTTCGACCGTCCATCACTACTTTTTTTTCTTCTCATTTTCAGGCAATAATTTAGCCTTCGAAATCCAAAACATCTACTATTTAAGATGATCTGTTTGAAACATATATTATTTATGCTCCTGTCCATAACAGCATCGGTCGCTCAGAAAAATCATGTCAAAGGAACCTTCTTTGGGCATGATGTCGATACTGGGCTGGACCATGAACTGGCGGCATATTATTTCGAAAAATACACCGACAACGGTTTTACCAATCGCACATTTGATGCTTTGCTCGCCCAAAAAATGGTACATGTTAGCAATGATAGCGTCCTACCTGAAGATCTTACCCATTTATCGAATGCCATATCCGTCGATTTTGCTACCTTATTTTTTGTAAAAAACATTTATGGTATGGAAAGCAATAGGACTGCGCAAGACGCATTTAGAAATTATTCGGCACAACTTTCCACAGACTCCTGTAGTGGTCAGGATTCCATAATGAATGGGTATGCCTATGTCTTTGTCCCTGGCCTCTTGTATAAACGGCATGGTGACAATGGGGGTGATTTTATGGCCCAGAGAAGGTTATTGGATGACATGGGATTGCAGAACTATCTGATTCCAACAAACGAACTGGGCACGGTTAAGGAAAATGCGGGAATAATTCACGGTTTTTTAAAAAAACTGAATGCTGTACACTCAAGGATAATCGTAATCAGCGCAAGCAAGGGCAGCCCCGATTTGGCATATGCATTGGGAAAACTCATGAGTAGGGCGGACACAAAAAATATCAAGGTATGGATAAGTATCGGGGGGGTGCTAAGGGGGAGCAAAATCGCCGATGACCATTTAAAAGGGGTCAAAGGATTGTTCGCAAAAGTGGCATCGTTTTTCATGGGATCGGGTACCGAATATATTGAAGACCTAAGTCAAGAAAAAAGTGTTCGAAGGCATAGCTCGCTAAAGCTACCAAAAGACCTATTGATCATCCATTATGTTGGGGTTCCCTTATCTACCCAGGTTAACGGCGATGTAAAGAAAAACTTTATTGAACTATCCAAAATAGGTCCCAACGATGGCCTGACAACGCTGACCGATGAACTTATCCCGAACGGTATTGTAATTACGGAGCTGGGCTTGGACCATTATTTTAAGGACCCTAAAATCGATCAAAAATCCATTGCCCTGATTTACACTGCGCATAAGATCTTAGGGCAAAGAAAGCCTAATTCGGAACCAAGCCATTTAACAAATTAGAACCATTGCATTATTGGTTTTAGAAAGGATTAAAACGCTATTCCAAATGAAAAAAATAATGCCACCATATTACTTCTTCAGCGGTATTGCGCTTGAAATCGGCCTTCACTTCTTGGCACCGATCTATAACTTCAATAGTTCTCCTTACCACTGGCTTGGTCTTCCGATCATTATAATAGGGATATTAATGAACCTACATGCCAAAAGAACCGTTCTAAAAAATAAGACGTCGGTCATTCCCTTTCATGAACCAAGGATACTTGTAAAGCATGGTCTTTTTCGCTATTCCCGTAATCCCATGTATCTGGGAATGTTACTAGTTCTGATAGGTGGGTTTCTGCTATCAGGTTCCTTCGGTGCGCTTATCGTACCAGTACTTTTTGTGATCGTGATCACCATTAAATTCATAAAACCGGAAGAAAGAATATTGGAACTCGTTTTTGATGATGACTATATACACTATAAAAAAGAGGTTGGAAGGTGGATTTAAACAACAGGCGATTATTCGTTGATCGCTACCGATACGGTATGTATATTAATAATTAGACTAACAGGGTGTTATAAACACGGTTCCGTAAAAAGACCGTTACAATGGACGAATGAAGAAAATTGGTAAAGTCCCATAAATCATTCCTATTTAAGGACTATTGATTTACGGTTCGGGGTAGCTTGGCAGTAGCAATGGCTTTTTGACGCTATACCTATACCCACTAGTTGGCGAGTTGTTTATTTAATTATGAAATCAGACAAGAATTCTGATAATTCTTTTGGGTTTGTCATCCACATCTCATGCCCTGCATCCAATAAGTGATGATGGGTAGCTTGCGGTCTGACTTCTATAAGTTTAGCGTTTGTGCAAGTTAACATTGGCATTGTTCGTTCCGAAGTAAGTATCATTACTGGCATATCCAAAGATTTCACCTCCCCTGGAGAGGACGATTTAAACCCCGATGGCGAATTTACTAGAGCTTCCATTTCCCTTAGATTTGCTTTTAGCATTTCCAGTACTTCAGCAGGGACTTGATCTTGTATATCAGCTCCAGCAAAAAATTCAAATAACTTTTTCATAATCAAGGTAGTGTCTTGGGTTGAAAAAGCCTCTCTTGTTTCGCCAATCAATGTCTCTTGTACTGAATTATACCAAGACTCACAACCTTCGATATCATTGAGCCAGGAAACCAACGCAGGTTCAGAAAGCGTTAAACTCTTGATCATTTTGGGATTGCCTACAGCGAATTCCAGGGCTATTAAACCACCATAGCTATGTCCTACCAGGTGCACTGGCTTGCCAAGCATTGCAATCAAAATCTTTAAATCCTGAGCTTCTGTTTTTACATTGTATTCCGGTTGAATTTCATTGTCATTTGGAAAATTGTAACGCCTGCTATAGGTAACCACTTGAAATTTATCACTAAGAAGTTCAATCTGGGGAAGGAATACCCTGTAGTCTTCCTGACCACCGTGAATAAAAACAATTGTTTCTCCCTCACCTGATAAAAGATAGCTAATGGACCCATTTGGTACATGTAGCTGTTTCAGGGTTTGTCCGTTCACTATTTGAAAGAAGAAGCATAGGATAGTAATAATTATTAATTTCATGCTGTTTGTATTTTATAATACTCATTCACGAACGAATATAGTTATTATCTAAGATAGGGATATATAGTTAATGATCATATCCAGATTATACGAGCCATAAGTTGCCATTTTTTGGGGTCCCGTAAAACGGCCGTTTTATGGGACTTTTTTACAGGTTTGTCTGGCTTTATATCAAAGAGTCCTAAATACGGTCTCCTTTAGTAGTTTCGTTAATTGACCTTTTAAGAAACTGTTTTTTATTCTATTTTCAGTAAGTACTAATTCCGTTGCCCTAATTTAATCCGACTTTTTATTTTTACTGCAAACTGATTCGTTAGTAAATTGAGAAGTAGTCTCTATTTGTTGTACCTATGTTGTACCCATCTTAAAAAAGAAAACCTTTCAATCTCTTGAAAGGCCTGTCTTTACTGATGTGGTCCCACCTGGGCTCGAACCAGGGACCACCTGATTATGAGTCAGGTGCTCTAACCAACTGAGCTATAGGACCGTTTCGCCAGGGCGAAAAATTCCAAAAACCAAATTCCAAATAACAAGATACGAATTGGGCTTGGAGGCTGCAATATTACCACTTATTTTACACAGCCACAACAACTTTAAGGGCTTTGTGTTATTCGATCTCCTGGCAAAGTTCCACCAAAACCCCGTTCGCCGATTTGGGGTGCACGAAGGCCACCCACTTGTTGTCGGCCCCCTTTTTGGGCACCTCGTTCAACAGCACAAAACCCTCCTTTTTCAAACGGGCGAGCTCGGCCACGATGTCGTCGACCAAAAAGGCGATATGGTGCACGCCCTCCCCCCTTTTCTCGAGGAACTTGGCTACGGGACTGTCACCGTGAAGGGCTTCCAGCAGTTCCACCTTGTTGGGCCCCGCCGCGAAAAAGGCCGTGCGCACGCCCTCCGAGTCCACCGTTTCGGTCTTGTAGGCCGGCGCCCCCAGCAGCTTCTCGAACAGCGCATTGGAGGCTTCTAAATCTTTTACGGCGATGCCGATGTGCTCTATTTTCTTCAAATCGGTCGTTTTTTGGCCCTCACAGGTTGATCTGCCCTAATTTACAGTTAATTCTCCGTATTTTTGCCCTATGGAAACACAACGACAGAAAAAGATAGCGGGGGTCATCCAAAAAGACATCGTCGATATTTTACAGCGCGCCGCCATCGATGGCGGGCTGCGCAGCGTGATCATCTCGGTCTCCAAGGTAACGGTGACCACCGATCTTTCCATCGCCAAGGTATACCTCAGCATCTTTCCCGCAAAGCAGGCCGGGGAACTCATGGAGGGCATCAAATCGAACCAGCCCCTGATCAAGCACGAACTCGCACAGCGCACCAAGCACCAATTGCGGCGCGTGCCCCAGCTGCTTTTCTACCTCGACGATTCGCTCGACTATATCGAGAACATCGAAAAATCGCTCAAAGGGGAGGAAAACCCCATCGAGAACCGGGATCTGCTGGCCAAAAGAAAAAAGCTGTAAACTTGAATTTCCCGCTCTATATCGCCAAGCGCTACCTGCGTTCCAAAAGCAGTCAGAATGCGGTGAACATCATCAACCTGATCACCTTTATCGTGATCGTCATCGGTTCGGCGGCCCTCTTTATCGTACTTTCGGGCTTTGCGGGCCTGAAAACCTTCAGCCTTTCCTTCAGCAATGCCTTCGATCCCGACCTGAAGGCCCTCCCGGCCACCGGCAAGTTTTTTTCGATCTCCCCCGAACAGGAGGAGGCCCTGGCCAACATTTATGACCTCGCCGCCTATTCCAAGGAACTGGAAGAAAAGGTATACCTCACCTACCGACAGAAGAGCCATATCGCCTTGATCAAGGGCGTCGATTCGAACTATATCAGGGTCACCGGCGTCGACAGTATCGTGCGCTACGGCCAGTGGACGCTCAATGCGCTGCAGGGCGTGGCGGGCCTCGAGATCGCCAACCTCCTGGGCCTGGCCACCAACCAGTTCCAGAACCCCATGATCGTGTACGCCCCCAAACCGGGCAAGGGTTCCATCTCCCAGGAACGAAAGCCCTATAACCAAATGCCTCTGGTGCTCAGCGGGGTGTATACCATTGAGGAAAACCTCGATAAAAAATACGTTTTCGCGGAACTGCCGCTGGTACAGGCCCTTCTGGAAAAAGACAGTACCCAGATCTCGGGCATCGATTTCAAACTCAGGGAAACGGCAGAACTCCCCGCCCTCAAAAACAAGATCGAGACCCTCTTTGGCGGCAAGGTGATCGTCAAAGACCGAAGGGAGCTCAACAGCACCC
>JBATHI010000232.1:0-12211 GCA_049666645.1 Flavobacteriaceae bacterium
ATATTATGAGTAACGTATCGTATTATACCGCGGAAGGACTAAAAAAATTGAAGGACGAGCTCAACCATCTCAGGGATGTTGAACGTCCTAAGGCATCCCAAGCGATTGCCGATGCCAGGGATAAGGGCGATCTCTCGGAAAACGCCGAATATGATGCTGCCAAGGAGGCCCAGGGCCTTTTGGAACTGAAAATTGCCAAAATGGAAGAAACCCTATCGCATGCGAGGTTGATCGACGAATCTCAGCTGGATACATCGAAGGTGTTGGTCCTTTCCACGGTGAAACTGAAAAACTTGAACAATGGGATGGAAATGAAGTATACCTTGGTCGCTGAAAGTGAGGCAGATCTAAAAAAGGGAAAAATATCGGTAAGTTCACCCATAGGAAAGGGTTTATTGGGAAAGGCAGTAGGAGAAACCGCTGAAATTGTGGTTCCCAATGGTACCTTGAAGTTTAAGGTGGTCGAAATCAGCAGGGCCTAGCAGGGTACTTCTTGCGTATTTCGCAAAGCAGGATTGTTGTCATTCATCAAAACCAATCTCATGGCAAGTATTTTCACGAAAATCATCAAAGGAGAGATACCCAGTTACAAAATAGCGGAGACTGAAAAGTATTTTGCTTTTTTGGATATTAACCCGAACGCAAGGGGACATACGCTTTGTGTCCCAAAAAAGGAGGTAGACAAACTCACCGATCTCGATAGGGACACTTACTTGGGATTAATGGATTTTGCCATTAAGATAGGGCGTGCCCTTGAGGCATCGGTGCGATGCAAACGCGTCGGGATGACCGTTATTGGACTTGAAGTTCCCCATGTGCATGTGCATTTGATACCGTTAAACGAAATGAAGGAAGCCACTTTTCAACACAAGGTGCGGCTTTCACCAGCCGAATTCGAGGTCCTTGCCGATAAGATCAGGGCCGAATTGAAAAAGCACCCACTTTGATCTTAAAACCCTGAAAATTCCGTTACTGCAGCCAAGCGGCACCAGCAGCCCTCGACCACCATAACAAATCAAAAGCTAGGGAATCCTTGGATCATAAAATAGGCCAAAGCCCCGGCCACGGCCAATAACAGCAACCCCAAAATATAGAATAAGGGCCTGAACTCCAAGGTGGCCCGCATGGGCGTCACCGTCTTTTGATAATAATCAAAACTGCGTTCGATGTCGTCTGTCCATTTAACAGGGTAGATTATGGAGCCGCATTTGGAACACTTCATTTCATGGGCGACCTCCTTTGTGACACGGTGTATCAATTTACCGTAGGTATGCTTTTGCGAAAATGTGAGCTTAAGCGATTTATTGAAGCATTCCGGGCAGTTGTTCTGTAGTGCCGCTTCTTTGATGATTTCCATTTTTTCCTCTGCCATGGCCTGCCTTTTGAGTTTAAAGTTGATTCTTATTTGTATGGATCAGTAATGAGATCTGCATGATCGTGCCCTGTTTGCTCGACGACAATACTTTTACCTTCCCTTTATGGTATTCCTCCACGATTCGTTTGACCAAGGAAAGGCCCAATCCCCAACCCCGTTTCTTGGAAGTGACCCCCGGATTGAATATCGTATGATAATTGCTCTTTGGGATACCTTGTCCACTATCTGAAACGAGGATGTTCACTAAGTTGTGGTCTCTCACTATTTCGACGCTAATACTGCCCTTTCCCCGCATCGCATCGATACCATTTTTGACCAAGTTCTCAATGGTCCATTGAAATAGCGATGGGTTGAGCAGCACCATGGCTTGATCTATCTGCGAATGAAAGGTGAAATGCACCAGTTTTGAACTTCGCAACTTCAGGTAATCGAAGGCATTTTTGGTCTCCTGCACAATATCGCGTGCTTCCAATTTGGGCAAAGATCCGATCTTTGAAAACCGCTCCGTTATGGTTTCCAGGCGGGAAATGTCCTTCTCTATTTCCTTGGTGATTTCCGGATTGATATGTTCAGCTTTCAACAACTCGTTCCATCCCAAGAGAGAAGAGAGGGGAGTGCCGATCTGGTGGGCTGTTTCCTTGGCCATGCCCGCCCATAATTTATTCTGTTCCGAGGCTTTATTGGTCTTGAAAAAGAAGAAAATAACAGCCCCAAAGAGAAAAATGATCAACAAGAGGGCCAAAGGATAGTATTTGAGCTTGTTGAGCACTTCCGAATTTCCGTAGTAAAGGGTGGCGAGATATTCTCCTTTATCTTCCATCGTGATGGGCCGGTTCTCGCTCTCGAACATTTTCAACCTTTTTTTGAGGTATACCGTGTCTTTGGCCAATTCTTTGGGAATATTGTTCGTTTTCATGGATCCATCACGATTCACCAGGATCATCGGGGTGGAAGTATTGTTCTGGAAGACCCTTAAAGGAAGGTTGCCTGGATCGGCATCGGCCGGGAGGGATAAAAATTCTGTTTGCGCTGTGGCCCAGATTTCCATCTTAAGGCGTTCCTCTTCCTTGAATTTTTTAAAAAAGCTATTGGTATTCCAAAGGATGAGGCTCACGATAACAAATGATGCTATCAATAAAATAAAGTTGGAAGTCTTGTGCTTAGGATTAAAATTCATCCATTGGTTGTCTTATATCAAAGATAGCGCAAAAAGGCCTAAAATCATTTGTGTCGGATTTCTGCACGATTTATTGCATGTCAAATTTCATACCTTTGCGCAGTGATGAAAGAAATGATTTCCATCGTATCCTCAGACTTGTCAAGCGCAAAGATGCACGCCTATCTTTTGGGGGCGGTGGGGCCCAGGCCCATAGCTTTTGCCAGTACTTTGGATCGAGATGGCAGGCCTAATTTATCGCCTTTCAGTTTTTTCAATGTGTTCAGCAGCAATCCGCCCATATTGATTTTTTCCCCTTCCCGCAGGGTCCGTGACAATACCACCAAGCATACCTTGGAGAATGCTCGGCAGACCATGGAAGTAGTGATCAATATCGTGAATTTCGATATGGTGCAGCAGATGTCTTTGGCCAGTACCGAATACCCGAAAGGGGAAAACGAGTTTAAAAAGGCCGGGCTCACCATGGTCAAATCGGACCTCGTTAAGCCTTTTAGGGTGGCTGAATCCCCTGTACAGTTCGAATGCAGGGTCACCAAGATCGAAGCACTCGGGACACAAGGAGGCGCAGGGAACCTCATATTTTCGGAAGTCCTGAAAATGCATATTTCGCCAACCGTGCTCGATGATAGGGGCAATATCGATCCCTACAAGATCGATCAGGTTGCGCGGATGGGGGGCAATTGGTACAGTAGGGCAAACAAGGGTCTTTTTCAAGTGCCCAAACCCTTGTCTTCCTTGGGCATAGGGGTAGATGCCATTCCCGAACCCATTAGATCGAGCCGGGTACTTACCGGCAATGACTTGGGGATGCTGGGTAATGTGGAAAAAATTCCTTCCCAAAAGGAAGTGGCCGATTTTATAGCATCGCATATCGAGGCCAGATCGGTTTTGAGCGGGGGAGACGCACTTGAAGTACATCGAATGGCGCAAGAATATCTTCAGAATAACGACCCGTCTTCTGCTTGGAAACTGTTGCTGGCCCAAATACATTTTCCCACACACCCATAAACCGGGATTCGCTTCGAGATCTCACTTAAAGTATAGAACACAATACCGATTGAAACTTCAACTTTGAGGGTTTTAATGCCATTCACTAAATGGGCCATGTCGTAAACGTGCCTGATAACTTGCCAGGGTTTTGTTAGGAGGATATTCCTATTAATCTTATTTTTAAAAACTTTAAATGTTGAATACCTAAAAACCTTAGGAAATGGAAATACAAGGAAAAATCAAAGTGTTGGGGGAAACCAAAACCGTTGGAAGCGGGGGTTTCAGGAAGAGGGAAGTGGTAGTGACCACCGAGGAACAATATCCGCAGCATATTCTGGTCGAGTTCACTCAAGATAAGACCGACCTATTGAATAATTTTCAAGTGGGCCAAGCCGTAAAAATCAGCATCAATTTGCGCGGTAGGGAATGGACGAGTCCACAGGGCGAGGTCAAATACTTCAATTCGATTCAAGGCTGGCGTATTGAGAACCTTCAATCGGATGGTGGCGAATCAAATATGCCGCCGGTACCGCCGATGGAGGCCTTTGAGCCCGCTGACAACATCAATGAGGAAGATCACGACGATTTGCCGTTCTAAGCTACTTCTTTTTTATTGCCGCACTAGGGCAGATGGTTTGTTTTTCATCTGTTCGGAGGTATTGACCGTGGTTTAAAAACTTAGGCCTTGAACAATTATAGCCGAAAACATCCTCTTTTTTTCCTCACAGACCGGCTTGAATTTCCGGATGTTGAAAGTGCCAATTCAGAGGGCCTTTTGGCCGTGGGTGGGGACCTTTCGCCCAGTAGGCTGATGTTGGCCTATCGGAGTGGAATCTTCCCTTGGTTCAACCAGGATTCACTGATCCTTTGGTGGAGCCCCAATCCGAGAATGGTCTTGTTCCCCAAGAAAATCAAGGTCTCAAAAAGCATGGGAAAGGTAATTCGCGATGGCGGTTTTGTCCTCACAAAAAACACATGTTTCGAAAAAGTACTCGAAGGTTGCGCCAAGGTACCGAGGGAAGGCCAGGAAGGGACCTGGATCACGCCCGAGATGCGGAGGGCCTATCGCGGGTTGCACAAATTGGGTTTTGCACATTCCTACGAAGTTTTGCAAAATGGCCTGTTGGTCGGGGGTTTATACGGGGTAGATCTCGGACATATATTTTGCGGGGAAAGCATGTTCAGTACGGTACCGAACGCTTCCAAATTCGCATTGATCGGCTTGGCCACTGCGCTTGAAAAGGAGGACTACCGATTGATCGATTGTCAATTGTATACGCCCCATCTGGCCAGTTTGGGCGCAGAGGAAATCCCCAGATCCGAATTTATGGGGATTCTAAAGGCTGAAAACCAAGGAGCTCAGTAAAAAAAGAATGGTCTCGGTATCCTTGAAATAATCTTCTGCCCTATATTCCATTCCAATTTGCCATTTGGCTTCAGGGCCGATCTGCCAACCGATAAAACTTGTCAATCGCTGGTCAAACGAAGGGGCCCTGCCCCTGGAAGATGTTTGCAGCGCTTCCGTAGCGACTACCAAATAAGCCTCCCCCACATCCAATTTCTCTCCATTGAGGGGGAGATCAATAGCAAATCTGTATCGAAACCTATGCCGGGTCAAGGAGGGGGAGATACGTTGTTCGGCCCGGAAACGATGGCCAAAACGCAGGATTCCTTTTTGTGCCGACACGTTGTATTGTTGCACAAGGCGGAGTTCATTTTCGCTTTTCGGTTCAAAAACGTCCCTGAATCTATATTGAATGCCCGATGCCAGACTTTGGCTGAGGTTTAATTTCCAATTGGAGAAATGTACCAAATCGATTTGCCTGGTCTTTAGTTGAACTTCATTGTCGCTATATCCATAGTTGCGTATTTGCAGGGAATGAAAATGGGAATACCCGTCCTTTACCGTGTAACTTATAGCAAGTTCGGGTTGAAGGTAAACGGTCAAATCATTTTGGGCAAAAAGGATATCGAAACCGCCGAGGCAAATCGTAGCGAGAAATACCTTAATAGAGCACGTGGTCATAATTCGGCGGCAACGATTTGCGGATATTTTTGAACATGCCGTTGGAATCAAAAAGGATTTCAAACTGTTCGTGGTCTTTTTCCCTTTTACCTGAAACGATCAATTCGTAGTTGACCGATGGCAACAAGAGATTTTGAAAGGCATTTTTGAGTGTCGTCTCGGTCGATTCTCCCAAAGTGGCCAAGTATTGTTGCTGTATTTTGCGCACCTTCGCTTTTTTAAAGTTGCTTGCGATATAGTCTTGAATGTTCTGCCAACTCTCGCTAGGCAGATCTAAGGGTTTTATTTCGATTTCGATATCCTCAAGTTGCCCATCTTTGTCAAATTCAATACTGTAATTCAGCCGTTGTTTTTTGAATTTGGCCTCAAAACTGATTTTTGCACTGTCTATCTCCTTGTAAAAACGGATTCTTTTGGCCCCCTCCAGCTTTGAGGAAAGAAATTGCAATGCCACTTGCGGAAACTGTTTCTTCAAAATACGGAACTCCCGCTCCATTTTGTTTTGGGCCAAGCCCTGTGAAAAACACAGCAGTGTAAACAGCAAAACAAAGCTATACTTCCCCATATCTAAAACAGTGTATTTCATGATCGTTCACCATCCCGGTCGCCTGCATATGCGCATATACCACGGTGCTGCCGACAAATTTAAAACCACGCTTCTTCAGGTCTTTGCTCAGCGCGTCGGACACGTCGGTCGTTGCCGGGGCCAATTTGTAATTTTCCACGGCATTTTTGATGGGACGGTCATTTACAAAATCCCAGATATAACGGCTAAAACTAACAAATTCGTCTTGGACCTTCATAAATTCCCTTGCATTGGAAATGGTCGCCTGGATCTTTAACCTATTCCTGATTATTCCGGGGTCTTGTAAAAGAGCATCTACCTTGGCTTGGTCATAACGGGCAATTTTTCGATAATCAAAGTGATCGAAAGCTTTTCTGAAGTTGTCCCGTTTCCTTAATATCGTGATCCAACTCAGGCCGGCCTGAAAGGTTTCCAATGTTAAAAATTCAAACAAGGTAGCATCATCTTTTACCGGTACGCCCCACTCCAAATCGTGATAGGCCTCATAAAGGGCATCCCCCTTGCACCAACCGCATCTGTGTTTTTCCATAAGCCCATGTTTGGGACATAAAGTTAGGACTATTATTTAAAACGATTGTATGATATATAGATACAGGGGCATCCCCAAAGTGATATTGAAAAGGAAGGTAATGGCCAGGGCCATAGGCAAATAAAGACTGGGATTTGCCTTAAGGGCGGCCAAGCGCAGGGCAAAAAGGTTCGAAATAGCACATGGAAATGAAGGCTTTGGGCAAAACGACATTGATTTATTGGGAGCAAGGGTCCGCTACCCGACTTGGTATGGAAAGATTTGTTTCGAAGTTGAAGATACCGATTGAAAAGTAGATAGAACTCCCCTCCAATGAGGCTGTAAAGCAAGCGGTGTTGTCCGGACTTGGCCAATCCATCATGCCTTTGATCGGGATCAAGAACGAGTTAATAAATGGAGACCTTCAAATCATCCCTATGCCAGGCCTTCCCATAGGCACGACCTGTAACCTGATTTGGTTGCGAACTAAAAAATTATCCCCCGCTACGAAAGCATTCCTTGAGTACCTGACCAAAAACAAAAATTCCATTATTGAATCGCATTTTGACTGGATCGCCAGATATTGAAGGAGTCGGATTTGACCTATACCTTGGCAGTTTTTGCCCTTTAGGTTGTAATTTGTTCATCGTCCATGTAAATGATGGCCACCGCATAGAGCATGGGCATATGGTCCCGATATTTTTTAAGGAGCAACTTGTTGATGGTGTTGAACAACAGTGCCTTCGTCATGCCCATAACCATTACTTTTTCAATGCTTTCGAGCTTTCCGGTGCTTGAATATTTTTGAAAGATGGTTTTTTGAAAAGCATGGCATGCAGCAACATTTTTTTGTCGGTCAACACTTCCACTATTTCGAGGGCCTGTTCGTTGTTCATGCCAAGAATGTGTGCCAATATCATGTCATAGGTATTTAAGGTAGACAGCAGGGGTTTTTTAAGGACACTGTAATACTGATCGGCGAAGTAGCCAATTTAAGTCCATATACATTGCTATGATTGCCCTTTTGGACATCGCCGTACTTAATAAATGAATTGATCAATGAAGTGACATTACCTTTCTATTCTATGGATTGGGACCAGCAGCTTGCTTTGGGAGATTGACCGGCGATTGGCCAGTGCTTACTTTTGATCTGGTTGCACTGGCTTCAATTCACCCTTAGCCAATGCCAGATCCAAATCGGCCTTTACGGAAGGCAGATAGCCGAAAAATCGCCGTCCGTTTAGGAGTTTTAAAACAACTTCGATATTCCCGTTGGGAGTACCACTTACTTCAGTTACCAATACTTTTTGACCATAAAGGCTTTTCATATTGGCAATCCCTCCCTGTTTGATAATAAAGTTCCTTCGTGGAAATTGCACATGCATAAAATCGCTTCCTTTGGGCTTTTGGATTACCATCACATCACCGACGGAGACCGAATTTCGAAACTCTTGGGCACTAAGTAAAATTCCCGTCACAAAAAACATCAAACACAATACTACTTTTTTCATATCTGATTATTTAAGGTTAAACAATGAATTACTAAAACAAAGTGGTTGTTCCATGGCTTTCAGTCCTACCTTCCTTTTCCGAAATATCACTATGACGACAAGGAATGTGTTTTGCTATTTGGGTCGGGGCATTTCAAAAAACCCAGGTCAACTTTCCATATTCGCATTGAATGACCGTTTATGTTTCAAAAATAGCAATAATTTCAATTTAGAAAGTGATACTTTCGTTAAAAATTAGTTAAACTATCATGCTACAATAGTAAAACTATTATTTTAGCGTTTATAAAAATATTATCATGGATCATTTATTGCAAACGGTAAAAATCGATATCAATGACAAAATCTATGTAAAGGATCCCCAATCTTCCGATTTGGGCAAAAGGATTATTGAACATGGCATTAACATGATCTTTGAGATGGGCTTTGATAAATTCACCTTCAAAAAATTGGGGGAAAGGATCGGTTCCAATGAAAGTTCGATATACCGTTATTTTGAAAGTAAGCATAAGCTCTTGCTCTATTTGGCTTCATGGTATTGGGGATGGCTGGAATATAAACTGGTTTTCGCGACCAACAGTATCTCTAATGCCGAAGAGAAATTACAACGGGCGCTTGAAATCATTACCAGCGCCACTGAAGAGGATCGGTCCGTTTCGCATGTAAACGAGGTTCTGCTCAATAAAATAGTGATCAATGAATACTCCAAGTCGTACCTGACGAAAGAAGTGGATGCGGAAAATAGGGAGGGGTACTTTGTTATCTATAAAAGGTTGGTGAAGCGTATCAGCGACATGATCGTTGGAGTAGACCCTAACTATCTCTATCCTTCAAGTTTGGCGAGCACCATTGTGGAGGGCGCACTCCATCAATATTTTTTGAAGGAACATTTTTCCTCCTTGACCGATTGTAATGATGCTATCGGTCCGACACAATTTTTGACCGACCTTGTTTTCAATGCCTTAAACCTAAAAACCAATGGCTAAACCAATGCTAACCCCCTGGCAACGCTTGATAGGCTTGCTTAAATTAGACCGAAAAGACGTTTTTCAAGTTTTTTACTACGCCATTTTTGCCGGTTTGGTAAACCTTTCGCTTCCACTGGGCATTCAGGCCATCATCAACCTGATTCAAGGGGCACAGGTAAGTACTTCATGGGTTGTTCTGGTCATCTTGGTGACCTTGGCAGTGGCCTTCGGCGGTATTTTGCAGCTGATGCAAATGAGGATCATTGAGAACATGCAACAAAAGATATTCACAAGGGCCTCCTTTGAATTCGCCTATCGCTTTCCCAAGATAAAAATGAGCGAATTACGCAATTATTATCCCCCGGAATTGGCCAACAGATTTTTTGATACGCTTACCGTTCAAAAGGGATTGGCGAAAATTTTGGTCGATTTTCCAGCCGCTTTCCTCCAAATCATTTTCGGGCTTATCCTGTTGTCGTTCTATCATCCCTTTTTTATCATCTATGGAATGCTCCTGCTCGTCCTGATCTATGTCGTTTTCAAGTTTACCGCGCAGCGTGGTTTGGAAACCAGTTTGGACGAATCCAAGAATAAATATAAGGTCGCCCATTGGATCCAAGAAGTGGCACGATCGATCGTCGGGTTCAAATTATCGGGTAAAACCAGTCATGCCATTGACAAGAACGATACTTTGGTGGCGGGCTATCTGACTGCTAGGGAGAGCCACTTCCGCATCCTGGTCATTCAGTTTATTCAAATGATCGGGTTTAAGGTCTTGGTCACTGCAGGACTTTTGTTGATCGGGGGCCTTTTGGTCTTGAACCAGGAAATGAACATCGGGCAGTTTGTGGCTGCGGAACTGATCATCCTTTTGGTGATCGCTTCGGTGGAAAAATTGATTTTGGGCCTCGAATCGTTTTATGATGTCCTCACCTCCCTCGAAAAATTGGGCCAAGTGGTAGATAAGGAATTGGAGCCACAGGAAGGGGAGCGACCCTTTAGATCGGGTGAGGGGTTTACCTTGGAATTGGACCATGTGGATTATCATGTTCCTGGCGGGAGCAAGAAAATATTGGACGATATTTCTTTGACCATAACGCCCAGCTGTAAAATATTGATCCAAGGATCAAGCGGATCAGGAAAGTCTACTTTATTACGGCTTATCGCTGGAATTATCGAACCTACTTCAGGAAATATTTATGTCAACAATGTGTCATTGAAGGGATTGCATCTAAATGACTACCGCTCTTTTTTGGGACAGTCATTGTCTGAAGAATCCCCTTTTGAGGGCACCTTGGAAGACAATATTACTTTCGGGGATTCTTCCGTATCCAATGAAGATATTTATTGGGCCCTCGAAAAAACAGGCCTTACGCAATTTGTGAAAGTACAGCCCAAGGGTATCAAAACGGTAATTTACCCCGAAGGCAAGCAAATACCCTATACCGTTTCCAAAAAAATAGTTTTGGCAAGAAGTATCATCCGTCGGCCCAAACTGCTGATCTTGAAAGATCCCCTCAACCAATTTGATGAACGGGAGGCCAATGAAATCATACGTTTCCTGACCGATCCCATCAATGGTTGGGCACTTCTTGTGGTGAGTCAAAACCCTAAATGGATGGAAGGCTGCAGTAGGATCATAACCATTGAAAATGGCAAGATCATCAACGAAAACTAAAATACTATGTTGAACATCTCGAATAATAAGCTCAATAGAACGGTGGACCTTACTGGGTACAAGTCAGGAAAAATGGTTTTTCATAAAAAACACTACAAGCATTTCAACCAATTTTTGTTGGGCTTTACCATTGTGGGCTTTATCATACTTTTTTTACCATGGACACAGAATGTTTCCGGGGAGGGTTACCTTACCACTCTCACGCCAGACCAACGCCCCCAGACCGTACAGTCACCTATTCCGGGGCGTATTGAGAAATGGTTTGTACGTGAGGGAGATTATGTCAAAAAAGGAGATACCATTCTCTTTATATCCGAGATCAAAAACGAATACTTCGATCCTCGTTTGGTGGAGCGTACCGGGCAACAGATCAAGGCTAAATCTGCCGCCGTATCTTCCTACGAGAACAAGGTAGGGGCACTCAATACCCAAATTTCTGCCCTCGGGATGGAAAGGGGAATGAAGCTGGAACAAGCAAAAAACAAGCTGTTGCAGGCCATCCTCAAGGTACAGAGCGACAGTATCGATCTGGAGGCGGCAAAAACGAACATTACCATAGCCGAACGCCAGTTCGATCGGGTGGTGCAACTTGAAAAGGAAGGCTTGAAAGCGGTGACCGATGTAGAGGAAAAGCGGCTGAAGTTACAGGAAACCCAGGCCAAATTGATATCGCAACAGAACAAACTTTTGGCCGCCAAGAACGAAGTGATCAACGCGGAAGTCGAAATCAACCGAACCCAAGCTGAATATACCGATAAGATTTCAAAGGCGCAGAGCGAAATGTTCACCGCACAGTCGAACCAATACGATTCGGAAGCACAGGTGACCAAGCTGGAGAACGAGTTCACCAACTATTCAATGCGCAATGATATGTACTACATAAGGGCTCCACAAAACGGTTTCATCAACAAAGCCATACAAGGCGGTATCGGTGAGACTTTTAAAGAAGGAGATCAATTGGTTGGAATCATGCCCTCAGATTACGATCTTGCTGTTGAGACATTTGTTGAGCCATTAGATCTGCCATTGATCCATTTGGGGGAACAAGTGCGCATTCAGTTCGATGGTTGGCCCGCGATCGTTTTCAGCGGATGGCCCAATGTTTCCTATGGCACATATGGAGGCAAGGTTGTCGCCATTGAAACGTTTATCAGTGCCAATGGCAAATATAGGGTGCTCCTGGCCCCCGACCCCGATGACCATCCGTGGCCGAAAGACATCCGGGTGGGCTCTGGCGCATATACCATCGCACTTTTGGAGAACGTACCCATTTGGTACGAGTTATGGCGACAGTTGAATGGCTTTCCCCCGAACTATTATCAACCGACCGACGTCATGGCAAAGGCCCAGAGAAAATGAGAAAGAAGGTCTATTTCCTTTTTATATTCATGGCCC
>JBATHI010000233.1:0-9229 GCA_049666645.1 Flavobacteriaceae bacterium
GTCTTTCTCCTGAATGGTGCCAAGGTCACCATGGATGGCATCGCCGGCGTGCATAAAAATGGATGGGGTACCGGTGGAATTCAGGGTGGCCGCAATTTTTGAAGCTATGATGGCGCTTTTGCCAATTCCGGATACGATGACCCTGCCTTCGGATCGCAAAATGCATGCTACGGCATCGGAGAACCCCTCATCGAGTAAGTCGGATAAATGTTTTATCGACTCACTCTGCATTCTAATGGTTTTTTTTGCGATGTCAAGAATAGCCTTGGTATCCTTCAATGGTTTAACAAAATTATGTGATTGCAGTGCTAAAAGTTTGTGCTATATTTAAGATAACAAAATTACACAAACTTAAGTTATGGCCGATTTAAATCGCAACAAAATGAAATACTGCGATCGAAGACCATAAAACCCCAAAAATTCGTATCTTAAGAGAATACTTTAATCAATAATCGCTTTAATTTAGAATGTTAAAGGAACAGATAGTTTTGAAAGAAATAGATCTTCACGCTCCATTAAAACAATATTTCGGCTTCTCCCAATTCAAAGGTCTTCAAGAGGAAGTGGTTCAACATTTACTGAAACGTAAAAATACTTTCGTCATCATGCCCACAGGTGGTGGCAAATCGCTTTGTTATCAGCTTCCGGCTCTGATGCAGGAAGGTACCGCCATAGTCGTCTCGCCATTGATTGCCCTGATGAAGAACCAGGTCGATGCGATGCGCGGTATTTCGTCCGAAAATGGTATCGCCCATGTGTTGAATTCTTCCCTGAACAAGTCCGAGATCAAACAGGTGAAGCAAGATATTACCAAGGGTATTACGAAATTGCTTTATGTTGCCCCTGAGTCTTTGACCAAGGAAGAATATGTCGATTTTTTGCAATCGGTCAAGATTTCTTTTCTGGCAGTGGATGAAGCGCACTGCATTTCTGAATGGGGGCACGATTTTAGACCGGAATACCGCAACCTGCGGTCGATCGTGGATCGTTTGGGAAGCGATATCCCCATTATAGCCCTTACCGCCACGGCAACGCCCAAGGTTCAGGAAGATATCGTAAAGAACTTGGGTATCTCCGATGCGAAATTGTTCAAGGAGTCTTTCAATAGGCCCAATTTGTACTATGAGGTAAGGCCGAAGACCATTGATGTCGATTCGGACATCATACGCTTCGTCAAAAAAAATGCCGGGAAATCGGGCATCATTTATTGTTTGAGCCGAAAAAGGGTAGAAGAACTGGCCCAAGTACTGCAGGTCAATGGTGTAAGTGCAGTGCCCTATCATGCGGGGTTTGATGCCAAGACCCGCTCGAAATACCAAGATATGTTCTTGATGCAGGATGTTGACGTGGTGGTGGCTACGATCGCTTTTGGAATGGGTATCGACAAACCTGACGTGCGTTTTGTGATCCATCACGATATTCCAAAAAGTATTGAAAGCTATTATCAGGAAACAGGTCGTGCCGGTCGCGATGGGGGCGAGGGCCATTGTCTGGCGTTCTATTCCTACAAGGACATCGAGAAACTGGAAAAATTCATGTCAGGTAAGCCCGTGGCCGAACAGGAAATCGGAAATGCGCTGCTGCAGGAAGTGGTGGCCTATGCCGAAACCTCCATGTCGCGCAGAAAGTTCATCTTACATTATTTCGGGGAAGAATTTGATGAAGTGAATGGGAAAGGTGCCGATATGGACGATAACGTCCGTAATCCCAAGGAAAAAGAGGAAGCGAAAGACAATGTGGTAAAATTGATCCGGGTCGTTCAGGCCACCAGTGAAAAGTTCAAGTCAAAAGAGGTGGTCAAGACCTTGGTAGGGAAGGTCAATGCCATGATCGCCTCACATAAAACCAACGAGAAAGAGATTTTCGGTATCGGGGCCGACCATGACAAAGGGTACTGGATGGCGCTCATTAGACAGGTGCTGGTTGCGGGCCTTTTGAACAAGGAAATCGAACAATACGGTATTTTGCACGTCACCGACAAGGGAAGGGCCTTTTTGGAACGGCCCCAATCTTTCATGATGACGAAAGACCATGTTTACGGTGCAGAACAGAACGATGCCATCGTCAGCGCTGCCAAAGTTGGGGGTGTCATTGACGAAGGTTTGTTGAAACAGCTCAAAGACCTGAGGAAATCGCAGGCCAAAAAGTTGGGAGTGCCCCCTTTTGTGGTGTTCCAAGACCCGTCTTTAGATGATATGGCCTTGAAATATCCCATTTCGATAGAGGAATTACAGAATATTTATGGGGTGGGGGAAGGCAAGGCCAAGAAATATGGCAAACCCTTCGTGGATTTTATCGCCGCCTATGTGGAAGACAATGATATTTTAAGGCCCGATGACCTTGTTGTGAAGACCACAGGGGCCAATTCGGCCTTAAAACTTTACATCATACAGAACGTTGACAGAAAGTTACCACTTGATGATATCGCCTCTGCGAAAGGTATTGAACTGCCCGATTTGATCAAGGAAATGGAGCAGATCGTTTATAGCGGTACCAAATTGAACCTGGGGTATTGGATCGATGAGATACTCGATGAGGAACAACAGGAAGAAATGCACGAGTACTTCCTCGAGGCCGAGACCGATGGCATAGAGGAGGCCCTTGCCGAATTCGATGGTGATTATGATGATGATGAACTCCGGCTCTATCGACTCAAATTCATCAGCGAGGTAGCCAATTGATTTAAAACCTGATCGAAGCGTATTCGATATGCCCACTACCTTAAAGAGCCACTGTTACCTGTATCAGTGGTTTTTTGATGTGCGTTCTTTATAAGGTTCAGGGCGTTGAGGTGCCGTCTTGATTTTTTGACCTTTTTAGCTGGCGCTGTATTTTCCTGATCGCCGATTCTATCGATTTTTCAGGTTCGATAATATTGAATTCTCCCCAGAAATCGGGGTCTGCAAATCCGATGGCTTCGTCGTTGAGGATGATCGTCGATCTGATCCTATCCTTGGATTTTGGCAAGCTGCCCTCCAAATTTTTCTCCCAGTCGGTAACGGCCATTTCACAGGACAGGCTGTATACCGAATTGAACAACTTATCGTCCCAATTGACTTTAAATTCCAAGAGCACATTGCTGTACCCGTAGTACCACCTGCCATCCTTTTCCCTGTAATCTACCCGGTAGGCGACTTCCGTGGGCCAAACGGAGGCCCTGGCGGGCTTTTTACGGACAAATAGCCTGGCAGCCTGTTCCCTGTCCGTGATGTTCATTTTGTAGATGGCACTGGTGAGTACCTTTTTCGAGGCATCGATATAGAGTTTGCCTACGTACAACGGCTCGGTAACATTGGCCCTTTGCCTGAAATCCACCACATAGAGCAAGCGATCGTTCACCATGGTCGATCGGTCAAAGCTAAAAGTATAGTCTTCAATGGATTCATCGGTAAAAATGTATTCGGGATACTTCATGATATCCACATAAAGCGCATTGAAAGGACCGCCCTGAAGCTTTAGGGCAACAGTATCCAATTTGGTGTAATCGGTGCTTTTTCGTGCCTTAAAGAGTTGCACCGCATCTCTTCGCTCCGAGGTATAGGGGGTTTTATAGATATTCACCACCGCCTCTGACAAGGATACGTTTTTTTTGCGCCTTTTGATCGTTTCTCTATAAAATGCGGTCATCAGTGCAGGGTCTCCCAAATAGTTGTCCCCCTTCTTTCTCAGCATTTCCCTCACCAGGGCCTTGGCATCTTTCGGCACGGTAAGGTTGACTTCCGATAATTGGACTATCGATACTTCCATCAAAATGCGGTTGTTGTCCTCCTTGAGTTGGGCAAGGGGCATATTGATCGTCTTATAGCCCAAAAAGGAAATGATGACGTTGCCTTCCATTTCTGACTTGGGCACTTTCAGTGAAAATTCACCTTCTGAATTACTGATGGTCATGATATTGGAATCTTCAATTGAAATGGAGGCGAATACCAACGGTTTCTTGTCTTCCGCATCCAATACCTCGCCTTTGTATTGGTTAAAGGAAATTTCCTGTGGTACCTGCTGAAAAAGGAATGCTGCATGCATCCTTGACGTTGCCCCAATCCCACAAATCAACATTAGGGCCAACAGCGGCAGGTGTTTTAAAATATTCATCAATCGTTTCATATTCTTTCTTTTTTGTTTGCTACGCTTTACATAAAGTTAGTGATTTTCAGGGTATTTTCATGTTAATGTTATTATAAATGGTACGGCCTTGCATCGCTTAATTTTTAAGGGGCCAAGGTCATTTTTTTGATGCTCCCGGGACGAAGGGAGGGGGTCGTCGTGCAAGTTTGAAATAATTATCCGCAGTTAAAGGTACTTCCATAATGGCCTGTCCTTTTTTATGGCATGTTGGAATTGGATATCCAGATGCTTTTGAAGTTGTCCAAAACGGTGCCCAGAAATCGCGGAAGATGAGCCCATGGGCATTATATGGCCAATAAACTAAGGGGCATCGTGCGTTTTGGACGAAGTGGCTACCAACCTGTCGATTTCTCTTAGTTCAGTAGCTGTGAGGTCGCGCCATTGGCCCACGGGGATGTCCAATTTTACGTTCATGATACGAACGCGTTTCAAACCGGTCACATTATAATTTAGATACTCGCACATTCTTCTTATCTGCCGGTTCAGACCTTGGGTAAGCACAATTTTGAATTGGTAAGCACTGATTTGTTCGACTTTGCATTTACGGGTAACGGTATCAAGAATGGGAACACCATCGCGCATCCTTGCCAAAAAATCTTCAGTAATCGGTCTGTCAACCGTTACGATGTATTCTTTTTCGTGGTGATTCCGTGCCCGCAAAATCTTATTTACGATGTCGCCGTCATTCGTCAGAAAAATAAGACCTTCACTGGGTTTGTCCAACCTGCCGATGGGAAAAATGCGTTTGGGATAATTGATATAATCGATGATATTGTCTTTTTCCACCCCCGTATCCGTGGTGCATACGATACCCACGGGTTTGTTGAATGCGAGATAAACCGCTTTATCCTCCCGTTCCGCAATTAATTTGCCGTCGACCCTTACTTCATCTCCGGGAACGATTTTGGTGCCCATTTCAGGTACCTTGCCATTCAGGGTCACCCGGCCCTGTTCGATGAGCTTATCGGCTTCCCTCCGGGAGCAAAATCCGGCTTCACTGAGATATTTGTTGATTCTGGTTTGTTTGGCCCCTTCCATTGGTATTGTCAAAAAATTAAGCTGAAAAAAAATAATTCCAGCAAAGGTATCCAAAATAATCCATGCTGTTGAAGGCTTTTGATTTGGGGCGTGGTTCGCCGGTTTGGCCATGACGGATAGCGAACGGCTGAAGACCCTACTTTGCCGCTCTCTTTTAAAAAAAACCAACATACAAGATGGGCCTATATTGGGCATTGACTGTCCTGATGCTACATGTTCACGAATTCGAAACCTGACAAGGGGATTTTGCGAAGGTCGAATGCTGTCTCGTTCAACAGGATCCCATGCTCCAGGTAGGCCTTAAGGTTCGCCAACCAGAAAGTCCAACCATTGCTGCAGCCATAATGTATGTTGAGTTTGCTTTTATCATCGGTAGGTATCTCAAATTGCCTCAGGGTAACGAGTACCGCTCTACTTACTTCTTCCAGCGTCACCCTGACCCTGCAACTCCCGGCAAAACTGAATTCTAAGGCGTCTTCCCCGTTCGCCGCCAATATTGTACCTTTTTCCTGAACGTCCCAATTGTGCCATTCCCAAAGGTATTCGTCCCCGGATCGGATGGGTTCTTCGGGTTTCCTTAATTTGTCCATTTCCATAGGTATAATGCGCATTCCTTAAAAACCAGGAGCAGATACCTTCGGAGGTGGCCCAACACTTATACAATCGATCGATGGGCGCCTTGATGAAGATTTTTTTGGTAAAAGCGTCGAAAGTCAGTTGTTCCATGATCTTGATTATTTCTTCCTGTTCAGTTCGTAATTGTAGCATTCCCTTCCCAGTTCCGCCAAAAAAGGGATGCCCACTTCCTCGTACTCGTAGTGGTCATCGTTGAAAATACCGTCCTTGTTCACCAAAATGGTCGCCGTGAGCATAAATTCAACCCCTTTGACAGCATCTACTATATAGGCACAATCGGTAAGCGTCCCGTAGGCAAACCCCACTTTATTATATATTTTGATGTGATCCGGTATATCTTCCTTGGTATCACCGTACATGAAAAATTTACAATAGCCGTCGTAAAATTCAACGGGATCGTAACCTGCATGTCTAGGCAAAATATGCATGGCGCTGAGCACAAAATCGCGCTGTTCCCCATTCAGGTCGAACCGTTGTTCCTCGGGAAACTCTTCGGGAAAGATGATTCTTTTGAGCACGCCATATTGCGCATCAACCGGATAATAGTTCTTAAGGCTGAAATCGAAAGGTTGGTGGATCAACGAATCCTCTTCATAATAGCCTATTCCTTTTTTGATTTTCTGCAAGACCAACGGCTTGGGAACTGCGTTGAACGTGGGAAGGGTAGTGCCGAGCGTTGTATCGTTCATATGGATGATCAAGGGTTTGGTGGCCATGTCATCGGAGTGAACCCCCAATCGGTGCGATATTCTTATCGGGCCGATTCCCCTATCGGTGAGCCCCTTGTTGATGGCATCCTGGCCCAAAAATTCCAATAGCCGATTGTTGGCATCATTGTCACTTACGGCGAATATCTTGATGATATCGTTGGCAAAGGTCGATTCCACCGAATCCCCTTCTATGTAGAACCGGATATCCCTGTTTAGGGAATCGGTTTGGTTCAACCGTTCCATGGCCAGCACCGCAATGGGGAATTTTACCGTGCTGGCGGGATAGAAATAATTGTCGGAGTTTACCTGAAAGTCATAATCGGTGAACAATATGCTGTCGTTGCGGCGATCGATTTGTGTATATCGTATCTGTACCTCGTAACGCCCAAGACTGTCCATTACCCTTTTTATTTTGGGATTTGTAGAGGCGAGTACTTGTTCCAAAGGGTTTCCTGGGGCCTGCTCGGTCTTACAGGAAACGAAAATTGCCGCAACCCCTAAAATGAGTATGTATTTTTTAGCCTGCATCATTTTGTCGATTATTTCGTAGGATCCAATTCTTCATGCAATTCGCCCCTATGCGGTTTTAAGATATCGCGAACCTCGATCATATCCCGCTCGTCGACCACCATAAATGCCAAACTGTGCATCTCACCGAGATGCAGATGGCCGGTGATCTGAAGTGGGAGTTGTTCCGACCGGATATATTCTTTAAGGTGTTTTTCATGATGTTCCGCCGTCTTTCCGGCCATGGGTCCTTTAAAGTCCCATATCAGTTTGATTCTTCGATTCACTTGCTTTTCCTTTATAGGCCGCAGGTACTTGTTGTGCGCAACAATTGGCCGACGGCATTGTCCCCAAGGGTTTGCTTAAAAACATCTTCCATCGGGAATGGATTTATATGGAAAGTTACGTTTGAAAATGGTTTCCACCAAAAAGCAAAGGCATTTTCCGTTAAGACCCGACCATAGATTTGGGATGGCAACCCATCCGAACCAAGGGGCATCATAGTTTGATTCAGGAGGGATGACTCGAAGCCCTTACCATCGATTTCAATTAAAAAAGGGTCGCATCTCGAGTTTAGGCGTTAATTTAACGAGGAAGCATAAATTCTGTTAAGGATTCCCATATCTGCTTGTCCAACATCGGTTAATTGTTATTTTTGCAAGATGCAGTTTTCAAGAATCGGCCGTAAATCTTTGTATTCCAGCCTCATCCTCATCGGCTCGTTTTGTCTCCTTTTTTCATGTGAAGGACTTTTTGACACCCCTGGCAAGGAAAAACCATTGGCAAGGGTAGGCGACGCCTATCTGTTCATTTCCGACATCGAACCCCTTTTGGTGAATACCAAATCTAAAGAAGACAGTATTTCCTTTATGAACAACTACATCAACAATTGGGCGTCCAATCAATTGTTATTGGCCAAGGCCAAGATCAATTTGCCCGAGTCGAAACTGGCCGAATTTGAACGGTTGGTGGCCAACTATCGCAATGATCTCTATACCCGTGCCTATAAGGAGGCATTGGTTCAGGCAGGAAGCGATTCGGTGGTAACCAAAAGCCAAATGGAGGCTTTCTATGAACTTGAGAAGGAGAATTTCAGATTGAAGGAGAAGCTTGTGCAGTTGCGTTTTGTGGAACTCCCCATATTGTTTTTGAACAAAGAGGAAGTCATCAAAAGACTAAAACGATTTGGAGATGAAGATCGGATTTATTTGGACTCCATTGGGGTGCAATTCAAAAAATTGAATTTCAACGATTCCTTGTGGATAAAGGCTTCAAGGGTCATCGATGAAATACCGCCGCTCACCCTTGAAAATCAGGACCGTTACTTAAAAAAATCACAATTTTTTGAGTTGGAGGATGCAAAGGGGGTATATTTGACCGCAGTTATCGACGTTTTGGAGCCCAATGACATCGCTCCGCTCACTTATATCGAACCTACGATAAAACAAGTGCTCTTAAGCAGGAGAAAATTAGATTATATACGCAAGCTCGATGCTGAAATTATAGATGAAGCCATCAAGGACAAACAATTTGAAGTATATGGGAAAGAAAATTGAATCTATTTTAACGGGATGTTTCTTAATGGGGGTCGGTATGCTGTCCGCCCAGCAAATCGATACTATACCGGAGCACCAGATAGCAATTGCGGAGCTGCCCATGATGGCCGATGCAGGAATCAAAAAGGATACGGCAAACAATTTTAAAAGAGTCAAATTGGATGGGATCGCCGCTGTGGTGGGCGATTACGTGATCTTGGAATCGGACATTGAAAAAACCTTGATCGATCTGCGCAGCCAGGGCGCCTCTGTGGAGGATATCACCCGATGCAGTCTTCTGGGTAAGTTGATGGAAGACCGACTCTATGCACATCAGGCCGTGCAGGACAGTATCTTGGTTTCGGATGATGAGGTCAATGCCACTGGGGAAAGGCAAATACAATCCTTGGTACAACAGATCGGATCTATGGAAAAGGTTCTGAAATACTACAAGAAAGAGGATGAAACCGCATTTAGGGAGGAGCTTTTTAAGATAAACAAGCTCAGGATGCTATCGGAAAAAATGCAACAGGAAATCGTGTCGGAGATAAAAATAACCCCGGAAGAGGTAAGACAGTTCTATAATAAAATATCGGTTGAAGATCGTCCCGTTTTTGGTGCCGAAATGGAAATCGCCCAAATCGTAAAACAACCCAAGGCCACGGACGCCGAGAAACA
>JBATHI010000234.1:0-11156 GCA_049666645.1 Flavobacteriaceae bacterium
CAAATTGGCAAACCCACCGGAATCGACATCAAGGAACAAAAAATGACACTGCCCTTGATTTACGTTTTAAATGGTTGTTCCAAAAAGCAACAGCACTGGCTGATCAATTCGATCAAAAACCATAATAAGGACAAGCACAGGGTCAAAGAGGTCATTGCTTTTGTAAAAGAAAATGGGGGGCTCGATTATGCCGTAAATAAAATGATCGCTTTCAAGGAAGAAGCCTTGGCGCTTTTGAACGACTATCCTGATTCCGACTATAAAGCGGCATTGGAATTGATGGTGAATTATGTGGTCGATCGAAAAAAATAGTGCCCCCAACATCCCGCCAATCGACATTGAAAGAAAAAAAACTGCCCCAGGCAACCATTTCATTTGGTATGCCGTCTATCATAATAGAAGATAACCAAAACCATTTTGAAAATCATAAACTTCTACCGGAACGAAAAACAGCTGATCCAAAGATCCGCGGCAGGGAAAAGGGAAGCGCAACAGCGATTGTTCGATCGGCATGCGCCGAAAATGTTGGGCGTTTGCAGAAGGTATGTCAGGGATATGCATTTTGCGGAAGACGTGATGATAAATGGTTTTGTAAAAGTCTTCCAAAACCTGGAAAGCTTTAGGTTCGAAGGCAGTTTTGAGGGATGGGTCAGGAAAATTATGGTTAGGGAATGTATTTCATACCTCAGGAAACAACAATTTGTGGTCTACGATGGGGCGCTATATGAAGAAACGGTACAGAGGGAACAAGCGCAGCCCGACAGCATGAATGCCGAATATATTGAATTATTGATCGATGCCCTGCCGGAAGGATACCGTGCCGTTTTCATGCTTTATGTGGTGGAAGGCTATAAACATCATGAAATTGCGGATCTGCTTGGCGTCACGGAGAACACTTCAAAATCGCAACTTTTTAAAGCTAGAAAGCTTCTGCAGGAAAAACTTAGGGAACAAAATATCGTTGGTTATGGAACCGAATAAATTCGAAAAACATATTAGGGAGCAACTTTCGGAACGTAAAATCGCTCCGGCTCCCGAATCTTGGGATAAGATAGTCCAGCAGTTGGAGGCCTTGGAACGGCCTAAACGCAAACGGTATTATTGGGTAGGTATCGCTGCAGGTTTTATAGGGTCGCTCATGGTCCTTGGCATGTTCTTTAAGGAGGATTCCCCGATTTCCGAACCAGTGGATAAAATGGTGTTGACCCCAGTGGAACAAAAAGAAGGACGGGATCCCAATGCCAAGGAGGAAGGAGTGCCTTTTAGTAAAAATGGACCTATTGAAATGGTCAATACCAATGAAACCTCGCCCGAATTTGAAAACAAGACGAAAGCGGTAAGATCGAGACCCGGTCCTGGAAATGTTCCAAATTCTTCGCAACCCGCATCAAGTTTGGCTCGTATGGAACACCAAATACTTCAGGCCGCCAGCACGGAGAACTTGAGGGCACTGAATATAGCTGAGGACGTGGTACAGATTGGGGCCATCGAATTGGTACATGCAACTGTGATGACCGATGCAGAGGTTGATGCATTGCTCCTCAATGCCCAAAGGGAGCTGATGACCGATCATACCTTCCCAAAGTCGAACAAGATCGATCCCACGGCATTGCTGGCCAAAGTTGAAGAAGAACTTGACCGATCGTTTCGGGATCAAATTCTTGAAAAGCTAAAGAGTGGTTTTGAAAAGGTGCGTACCGCAGTGGCCCAGCGCAACGACTAATCCTATTGCCATCGTTTCCCATTACCCATTCTGATGTAGAAGGGGCAGGACGGATTTTATTCATCAAACAACCCTGGGAGGGTTAAAAAACAATCAAAATTCAACACGATCATGAGAACAATCAAACTATTTTTAATCGCTTTTGCCATTACTGCAATCGCTACGGCCCAACAAGACTATCAGCGCCAAATTGAGCAACTGATTGCATCTAAGGATCAGGTGACCGAACAGGAAAAGGAGGCTCTTAAATTGGAAGTGGAGGCAATCAGCCTAAAGCTTGCCAATAATGAGATCGGCACGGAAGTGGCGAAGCTGCTCAAAGAAAAGGCAGCAGAAAAAAGGGCCTTGAACATTGCCGAACGATTGGCGATCATCGATAACAGGATTTCCCTTTTGGAAAGGAATCGAGGGGAGGTCCTGCAAACCCAAAAAGAATTTAAGTTCGGGCAAGATCCCTTTGGTTTGAGCATCACGGTAAACAACGAACCATGGCAAATTTTTGAGCAAAAAGAACCTAAATACGATCGCAAGACCTATTCCGATTTTGTATTTGCCGTTGGGTTGAACAACGCCATCATCGAAGGCCAATCATTATCGGAATCCCCTTATAAAGTAGCCGGGAGTCGTTTTGCGGAACTGGGATGGAGTTGGAGGACGCGTATTTTGCCGAACTCGAATTTTATCCGGTTCAATTACGGATTTTCATTTCAGTTCAATGGTTTAAAACCTAAGGGCAATGAATATTTCGTTGCCGCAGACGGTGAAACGACACTGCAGGAGTTTGAATTCGATTTGAGGAAATCGAAATTCCGAACCGACAATTTGGTCTTTCCCATGTACTTGGAATTTGGACCTTCCAGAATAGTGAAGAGTACCGAACGAATTCGGTATAACATCGATAAAAAGTTCAGATTGGGGGTAGGCGGCTATGGGGGTTTTAATCTGAGTGCCCGCCAAAAGTTGAAATATTCACGAGAGGGGGAAACGGTAAAAGATAAGCTAAAAAGGGGCTATAACACCAACGATTTTGTATACGGACTGGCGGGATATGCCGGAGTAGGTGGAGTGCTCTTTTATTTGAAATATGATTTGAACCCTATTTTTAAAGATGCCCGGACAGACCAACGCAATGTGTCTTTAGGGCTTCGGTTTGACCTTTAATTGACCGATTCCGGAAACGAAACCCCAATACCATCAACATTGGGCTTTCCAGTATCAGCGTCCCTTCTCTTTTTCAAACGCAATTTTCATCGATGCGGTAAATTCATCCCCTTCATATGCCTTTTTGCAATGGGAACATCGGGCCAATGCATGGGATCCGATCTTAAACAGTTTGATATAGAATAAATGGAAATGGTTCGAAGTGGTATAAACGGTTAAAGTCCCGAGGTTTTGGCAATAGGGGCAGGCAATCGATGAAAGTACCGTACTTTCCGTCTTGCCGGGCCGTGTTCCCAAAAATAGAATCATAATTTAAAGATATTGAATTTGATAATACATTTATGGTACAATGTTTTAATTTCCTTTTCAATGAGGAAGTCTTTTTTTGATGCTCTCAAATGGTTATTTTTAAGGATTATTAAAATGTAAATTTGATTTCCAAATCCACCATAGATAAAGTTTACGAGACCGCCCGTTTGGAGGAGGTAATCGGGGATTTTGTACAACTCAAAAAATCGGGATCCAATTTCAAAGGACTGAGTCCGTTCAGCGACGAACGCACCCCGAGCTTCATGGTGTCGCCGGTAAAACAGATCTGGAAGGATTTCAGCAGTGGCAAAGGTGGCAATGTCGTTGCATTTTTGATGGAACATGAACATTTCAACTATCCCGAAGCCATCAAATACCTCGCAAAAAAGTACAATATCGAGATAGAGGAGACTGAAAAGAGCGATGAGCAAAAACTCGAAGCCAATGAAAGGGAGAGCATGTATTTGGTTTCTGAATATGCCCAAGAATACTTCGCCGAAATGCTTTGGGAAACGACCTTGGGCAAAGCCATAGGCCTGAGTTATTTTAAGGAACGCGGCTTTACCGATGACATCATCAAAAAATTCGGATTGGGTTATTGCCTGGATCAATGGGACGGATTCACAAAGGCCGCCCTCGATAAAGGATATCAATTGGATTATTTGGAGAAGACCGGCCTTACCATTGTCAAGGAAGATACCGCCCAAACGGGCGATAAAAAAATGTTCGACCGTTTCAAGGGCAGGGTGATGTTTCCCATACATTCGATGAGCGGCAGGGTCCTGGGCTTTGGGGGCCGTATCCTTACGAACGACAAAAAGGTGGCCAAATACCAGAATTCACCTGAAAGCGAAATCTACCATAAAAGCAAGGTACTTTACGGCATTTACTACGCCAAACAGGCCATAGCCAAAGAAGACAACTGTTATTTGGTGGAAGGCTATACCGACGTCATTCAGATGCATCAGCGGGGCATCCATAATGTGGTCGCATCGAGCGGTACCGCCCTCAGCCCGGAACAGATACGATTGATCAACAGGCTCACCAAAAATATTACGGTCCTGTTCGATGGGGATGCGGCAGGCTTAAGGGCTTCGTTGAGGGGAATCGATTTGATCCTGGAACAGGGCATGAACGTAAAAGTATGTTCGTTCCCGGAGGGGGAAGACCCCGACAGTTTTGCCAAGAACAATGAATTGGGGGAGGTAATCCTTTATTTCGAACAAAATGCCAAAGATTTCATTCAATTCAAAGCATCCCTCTTGGTCGCTGAAGCCGCCAATGACCCGGTAAAACGCGCCGATACTGTAAGGGATATCGTGAACAGTATTTCCAAGATTCCAGATCGGATCCAAAAGGAAATCTATATACAGGAATGCGCCCATATCATGAATATCTCTGAGGCGGTACTGTTCAGCACCTTGGCACAGATCGGCAAAAAGGAGCATGTCGAGGCCACCAAAAAGGCACAACACGACCAAAAGGCCTTTGAAGTGGTCCGCAACGATATCTTAACGGAAAAGGTGGATATCCAACGGGTGCATGAACGTGAGATACTCAAAATACTATTGCAGTATGGTATGCAAAAGGACAATTTTCTGGAATTCTACTATGAAACCAATGATCAAGGTGAATTGGAAATGGTAAAGAACGAGGTGTGCAGGAAAGTAGCGGAAAAAATATACCTGGAACTTCAGGAAGATGAAATTGAATTTGCAGACCCAAAATTTAGGGAAACGTACCACATTCTGATCGAAAGCCTGATCAATAACGAACATATCGATTTTAGCAGTTGGATCGGCAACTTGCCCAGCGAAATTTCCGAAACGGTGGTCGATTTGGATATGAATGAGAATAAATATGAACTGGATGACTGGGAAAGAAGGAATATTTTTGTAAAATCGAAGGAAAGCGAGGTCGTACTCAGGGTCTCCCAGACCATTACCTCCATACGGTTGAAACTCATCAATGATCTGATCGGCGGTATCGCCGATACCCTCGGGAACGGCGATGGGATGGCCCCAACACAGGAACAGTGGGACGACCTAAAGAATTATAACGAGCTCAAGAAGAATTTGGCGGAAAGAAACGGACTGGTGATCAAGCACTTTGGATAATAAAAAGGCCCTATGCGAATAGGGCCTTCCTGATATAAAAAATTGAGTTAGTTAGTATAATTCCAAAGCTTTTGCCTGTTGCAAAAGGTCTACCATGTTATCGACATTTAATTTTTTCATCAGTCGCGCCTTATAGGTACTTACTGTTTTTTCGTTGAGACTCAACCCTAGGGCGACATCCTTGTTTCGCTTGCCGCTGGCAAGCAATTTGAGGACCTCCACCTCACGGGAAGAAAGTTTTCTGAAAAACCTTCTCGGGCGCTGTGTTCCTTCATCAAATGCGAGTCTTTGGGCCAGTTCATTGGTGATGAACATATTTCCTTCACTTACCTTGCGTACTGCTGAAATAAGATAGTCGATATCGGAAGCCTTTGAAAGATACCCATAAGCGCCGGCACGAATCGTACTGAGCGCATAAACATCTTCCGACTGGCCGCTATAGATCAAGACCTTGATTTCCGGATGTTCTTTCTTTAATTTTCGAAGTGTGGCGATCCCATTGATTTCAGGTATGTCCATTTCCAACATCACAACATCAGGGGTAATTTTTTCCAAGGCTTCCAGAAGCTCGGAAGTGGTTGCCACATCTGCAATAACTTTTATGCCAGATGCCCCCTCCAAAACATGTTTCACGCCCATGCGAATGATTGGATGGTTGTCAGCGATTAATACATTGATCATATTGTCAGGTTATATTCTAAAGAAAACTTAAGATTGTAAGCCAAAAGTAAGACTTAGCAATGTAAGGTTTTTAGGTTAAAAGATTAACAAAAATGAATTTTTTTTAAACAATTATTGTTTTTTTAAGATCTTATTCGTCTATATCACGACAAAATTGGTTGAAACGTTAAAATAATGACTTTGGAATTTCACAAACCGGTATGGGAACCATCTTGTGCTTATTGGCTTTGTTATATCTATCAAAAATCTGAAAAATCTCTTTTTCCCGGCCTTGGAAGTCTGCTGCCGTCTTTTGATCTTCTTTCATCTTCATGGCCCATTCCAACTCGGGATAAGAGGCCCCGATTTGGTCTTCATCGGTGCGATCATCGCCCCATAGCCCATCCGTTGGAGGGGCCTTAATAATGTCGTCATGAATGCCCAAAAAATGGGCCACTTCATAAACCTCCGTTTTTAGCAGATCGGCAATCGGACTCAGATCCACCCCGCCATCGCCGTATTTGGTGTAAAAACCGATGCCAAAATCCTCAACCTTGTTGCCGGTCCCCGCCACAAGGTACCCCTTCAATGCGGCAAAATAGTACAAAGTGGTCATGCGAAGCCTGGCCCTGGTATTTGCCAATGACATGAATCGCCCTTCCTCATCGTCGACTTTTGGCAAAGCGGCCACCAACCGATCAAAGACCGGGGTCAATGAAACCTGCTGGCGCTGGACATTCTTGAAGTTATGCTGGAGCCATTCGATATGGTTGGAGGCGCGACCGATTTGGTTTTGAGCTTGATGGATGGGCATTTCCAAACAGAGCAAGGTCAGACCCGTTTTGGCGCACAGGGCTGAGGTAACCGCTGAATCGATTCCTCCTGAAACACCGATCACAAATCCTTTCATTCCTGCATTGAGGGCATAGTCTTTGAGCCAGCCAACGATATGGTTTACTACTTTTTCGGTTTGCATGAGGGGGGGTATTGTTTAAAACAATTAACTTTGCCCCGTAAAAATAATGGGTATCGTTCAAATAAGGAAATGAATATGGTAATTCTTGGTAGGAAAATACCGAATGAATGGACGTTGATCCTGGTTTTTGCAATTTTGGGTTGTGGCCCAGACCGGAAGGTGCCCGTTGAGATTGCAAGTATGCCCATTTCCGTGCAGATCGAGCGGTTTGATGAAGCCTTTGACAAGGCATCGACCTCAGATATTCCGCGACTTAAACAGCAATATCCGTTTCTCTTTCCCGTCCAATATAACGATAGCGTCTGGGAAGCCAAATTGAAGGACACGCTTCAAATTGCGCTTCGAAAGGAAGTACGACAGCGTTTTGCCAGTTTCGAAGACGAACGGCAAGCCCTGGATCTGCTGTTCAAACACATCGCTTACTATTTCCCGGGATTTAGGACCCCCAAAATCATAACCTTGACCAATGATGTGGATTATCAGAATCGGATCATGCTTGCCGATTCCATACTCTTCATAGGCCTCGACAACTATTTGGGAGCCGACCATGAATTTTATCAAGGACTTTCCAATTATATTGCTACCGGCCTTGATAGAAAATATTTGGTTTCAGATGTGGCTAGTGCCTTTTTTAAAACGGTAGTTTCTCCGCCAAGGGAAAGGGACTTCTTGTCGCAAATGATTTATTACGGCAAGGAACTCTATCTAAAGGATATGATCCTGCCCTTGGTTCCGGATGCCTTGAAAATCGGATATTCCGATGACCAAATGCTGTGGGCAAACGCCAATGAAGAACCGATTTGGCGAAATTATATCGAAAACGGATATCTGTACAGCACCGACAACAAACTGGCGCTAAGATTTTTAGAACCTGCGCCCTTTTCGAAATTTGGCCTTGAACTCGACAACGAATCTCCTGGTCGTATCGGTCGCTATATCGGGTGGCAAATTGTAAGGTCGTTCATGGACAAGAACAAGGTGACCTTGCCACAGTTATTGACCCTATCAGGGGAGGAGATATTCAAGAAAAGCAACTACAAACCCAATAAATAGATGGCAAAGCTTCACATCTCCGAAATAACCCTTAAAGTAGGTTTGGATGAAAACCGGGTTCCCGAAAAGCTGACCTGGTCGGCTGAGGACGGCGGTATCGACAATGAGGAGGCCAAGGCCATGCTACTATCGGTTTGGGACAGCAAGAACAAGGAATCCTTAAAAATAGATTTATGGACAAAAGACATGCCCGTCGACGAGATGAAGATTTTTTTCCATCAGACCCTGGTATCACTATCCGATACCTTTATGAAGGCGACCCAGGATGAAAAGATGACCGCTACAATGAAGGACTTCTGTGCCTATTTTGAGGAAAAAATGGCGCTGAAGGAATAAAAGCTGTCACGCCGAACCTTATCTTTGTCAAGCCTGCCGGATCAACTTAAAATTTTTTAAGTGCATCGTTCTTCCAAGCAGACCACATTTGCCGTCTCTATTTTGGAAAGTTCCTTTAGCTTGCCCGCTTCATAAAGTCCGGGCAACGAATCCAAAGGTGTCCCAACGGGAGCTTCATAATTGATGAAATCCTGGAACCTTATCCCCGATACCATTCTCGGATTATAAGCACTTCTAAAACGCACCCCCCCATCATTGCTACTATAGCGATATGCCAAATAGCGGATGTGTTTGGTGTCAGTGTCGATCCAATATCTGAATTCATCGTCGTGATCCTTGCCGCCACCTTCTTGGTCGAAAGTGATTTCGAGGATATCGTAATTTTTTCCTTGGATAGTGGTTTTCCCGCCATAGGTTTTGTTGACCGCCTTATCCCTTAATTTATAGGGCAGGGTGGCAAAATAGACTACCGAATTCAACGCTTCGGTGTATTTTGAGATTTCCTTTTCGGTCAATTCCGTCGGTCTACCGTTTATTTTTCTGCTGAAGGTGCCGTTATTAAGTTCGTCGAGAATGGCATTACCATTTTCGTTATGGCTCACTGAATACAAATAACCGCCATGGTCATGGACAAAAACATATAGTTTATCCCTAAATTGAAAGGAATAGGATGCGGTATGGTACAGGTCGCCACCATGGGCCCTAAATGTTTCCAAAAGCAACTGTTCCGCTTTTGGGAGTTTTTCCGGCTTGTGTTCAGATCCTTGTTGCTCTTCGACCGCTCCGGAGGATCGTTTGGGGGTCGTTTTGTTATTGCAGGATATCGTGGCGACGGTAAAGCACAAGAACAACAGTTTGGGTACAGATTTCATCATAATATATGGCGGCGTGCCTATCTTTTTCAAATTATTGAAATGCCATCTTCAATGGCAATCATGGTTTGGTCTTCGGATGCATTGCGATGATTTAGTTGTGGAAGTACCCCAAAACTTACGAAAGCCTCTGCCGCTTTCATTCCGATCATTGGTCAACTGTTGCATGGGCTGCCCCGCCCATAGCAACCGTAATCGGCCACCCTTCAAACTGATTGGCATCTTTTCGGCTTACGTCCACATCACGGGGCCAGCATTCAAAAGTGGCGCTTTTATTTTTTTTGTCAAAACGAATCAGACCATAACCTCCGCCTTTCGATGGGCTTTCGGGATTGACGTAAGCATACATGCTTATTTTGTTGTTGAACCCATCAAGGTAATCGCCCGTCCATGACAGGGTGGTCTTGGTATTCGGATGCGGGCCCGCTTTTTCATCCTCGGGCCACCACCACCTGCTGTAATAGTCATTGACGATGGCCGGCACCACAAAGGCCCACGGCCCGTCGCCGAAATCATCGATGCCATGTTTGATCACCGTGGCAAGGTGCTGGTCGCCGGCAATATGAATGGCATTTGCGGCACGTATCAGGGTCAAAGCTTGTTTACGGCCCGACTGCGGCCAACCATTGCTATCCAGATCGGCATGGAGTCGGTTGTCCATGCTGCCATGAATATGTGCCCCGCCACAAAATCCGGTCTGCGACAGTACCACTTTGGGCATCTCGGTATTTCGACTTCCCCAAACTTCCAAAAATTGCAGTTGTCGCTCTCCCAACAGCTGCAAACCCGGCAGATCGATCGATGCCGGATCGTAATCGGAATTTCTGATATGGTCTGGCCTGGGCCCCTGTTGCGGGATCTTGCCCTCCGGACCCGATTTGAATTTTCGGTCCTCCAAAATGGCAAAGTCAATGCCGCCAAGCACCAAGTGGGTGTAATATACGCCTATGCCCTGTTCGATGGGCGAAGGGTCAAAGGGGTCGGGCAAATGGGCCGTTTGGCAGCGCTCCACCATTTTGATATATTCGGGATGGTAACGATATCCCCCGTCCGGACTACCTTCCGAAGTGCTGACTTTGCCGTTTTCTCCCCATAGATTGCCCTGGCCGATGTCATGGTCGTCAGGGATGGTGATGCAAGGCCTATCGCGAAAGGTTTCCCTAAACTGTAAACCGAACTTGAGCCATGCCGCGGTGTGTTCCGAGTGGTCATACGACTGGTCCCCGGCAAAAAAGATGAGATCCGGATCTTGGTGGTTGATGTTTCGTACATATTGTTCGCGCATCCCGCGGTCTTTATTCGAATTACAGGACAGGGCCGCGAGTACGATCTGATCTTTATCAATGGGATCTAACCGGATCAAACCCTCGAAACTTGCATTTTCACCGTGCCTCAGGCGATATTTTACATTCTGTGAAGCATCCCAGGGCGCGATGCGAAATAGGGCCGACCACCCAAGATCGTTCACTGTTTGGGTTTGCACCACCTTCCATTGCCCGTTGTCTTCCAATTCCAATTGCACTTCCCTGGGCTCATCGGGGTATAGGGGATACAATTGTGCGCTCAATTTTAAAGTGTTGTTCGAAACCGTATAAAGACCAAAAGCGATCACACTGTCGCGTGACACCTTTAAATCGATGATCGGATTTTCCTTGCGATTCCACCAGTCGTTCGTCGCCAAGGTATCGATATCCGAAAATGGGGCGATCACCGGAGGAATCGGTGCCTCCGTTTTTTTGGCACAACTTAAAAGCAGCCATGGGCATATCAGGGCAAACAGAATATTTCTCATAATTGAAGAATTAAGATTTTTGAAAGTAAGGAGTCTTAAGCGATGAAGACCAAACCCTTGCTTTAAATATAATGTTTTGGTCCCTTATATGAACCCTGAAAAATTGATATTCATCTATAACGCCGATTCCGGACTCCGAAATGTACTGCTCGACGTC
>JBATHI010000235.1:0-11950 GCA_049666645.1 Flavobacteriaceae bacterium
CCCAAAACCAGGCAAATCGATACGTGATTTTTTCACTGATAACGCAAAGGATGACAACACAGGTAACCAAAGGAATAAAAGTTTCGGTAACGACCAGTTTTGAAGGAACTTTCTTCAAAAACTACAAGATGCATTTTGCTTTTGGTTATACCATAACCATTGAAAACCAAAGCAAGGATTCGGTACAATTGACCTCAAGGCATTGGGAAATATTCGATTCGCTCAACGAAACGGAATATTTGGATGGTGAGGGGGTCATCGGTAAAAAACCAGTGATAAAACCAGGCGAATCGCATACCTACAATTCAGGATGTCTTTTGGCATCACCCATTGGCGCCATGAAAGGCCATTATAATATGGTCAACTTCAGTTCCACCGAAAAATTCAGGGTGTATATCCCCACCTTCCGGTTCAGTGCGCCCTTTGCCTTGAATTGATCGCTCCAATTCCCTCCATTTTGCTTTTTAAACGGATTCCGATTTAGTACCTTTGTGCTCATTTAGCAATCTAAAATCAAGATAATGGGCAAAGGCTTTTTCCAAGTACCAACCGCAATCAACGAACCGATCAAAAGTTATGCTCCCGGCTCCGCCGAAAGGGAAGAGGTATTGCAACAGTACAAGTCTTATTTTAAGGGAAAGGTAGAGGTTCCCTTATATATCGGCAGCGAAGAGATCAAAACGGGCAAAACACGAACGATGTCCCCCCCGCATGACCACAAACATGTGGTGGGCCATTACCACTTGGCGGAAAAAAAACATGTTGCACAAGCCATCAAAAACGTATTGTCGGCCAGGAACGACTGGGCGAAACTCCCATGGGAACAACGCGCGTCCATTTTCCTAAAAGCAGCCGATCTTATCGCGGGCCCATACCGTGCGAAAATCAATGCGGCGACCATGATCGCCCAATCGAAAACCATCCATCAGGCTGAAATCGATGCGGCTTGTGAATTGATTGATTTTCTCCGTTTCAATGTGGAATATATGTCCCAGATCTATGAGGCGCAGCCCGATTCTTCGGAAGGTGTATGGAACCGTGTCGAATACCGTCCTTTAGAGGGTTTTGTGTATGCGATTACCCCTTTCAATTTTACGGCGATTGCCGGAAATTTGCCTTCAAGTGCAGCCATGATGGGCAATGTGGTGGTATGGAAGCCCAGTGATAGCCAAATCTTCTCCGCCAAAGTCATTGTCGATGTATTCAAGGAAGCAGGACTGCCGGACGGCGTCATCAACGTTGTTTATGGCGATCCGGTGATGATCACGGAAACCATTCTTGCAAGCCCGGATTTTGCGGGCATCCATTTCACGGGATCTACCCATGTCTTTAAGGAACTCTGGAAAAAGATCGGCCATAACATCCACACCTATAAAACCTACCCGAGAATTGTAGGGGAAACCGGGGGCAAAGATTTTATATTGGCCCACCCCACCGCAAAACCAGCGCAGGTAGCCACCGCCATTGTGCGGGGTGCCTTTGAATTCCAAGGCCAGAAGTGCAGTGCCGCCTCCAGGGTATATCTCCCCAAGTCGACTGCAAAGCAAATTTTGGGGTTGGTAAAAAAAGACCTTGAATCGATCAATAAACCCGGATCACCTGAGGACATGTCGAATTTTATCACTGCGGTGATCCATGAAGCCTCTTTTGATAAACTGGTCAACTATATCGAGCAGGCCAAAAAAGATAAGACCGCCGAAATCATCGCTGGTGGCAAATACGACAAATCTAAAGGCTATTTCATAGAACCGACCGTGATCCTGACGACCGATCCAAACTACACCACCATGGAGACAGAGTTGTTCGGGCCGGTGGTCACCGTATATGTCTATGAGGACAAAAATTGGGGCAAGACCCTGAAATTGATAGATTCAACCTCCGAATATGCGCTAACCGGTGCCGTTTTGGCGACCGACAGGTATGCCATTACAGAAGCCACCACGGCGCTCCAAAATTGCGCGGGCAATTTCTACATCAACGACAAGCCAACCGGAGCCGTTGTGGGCCAGCAACCCTTTGGAGGGGCCAGGGCATCGGGCACGAATGACAAGGCAGGTTCTGCCCAAAACCTGCAAAGATGGGTTTCTCCCAGATTGATCAAGGAGACTTTCGTGACCCCCGAAGATTATCGCTACCCATTTTTGGGATAGTAGGTGGCACCGATCTTCAATGGTCGTAACACTTTTTTTCATACCTTAGGAGAATAACATGAACCGATGATCAATCCATTTTAACCATGAAGAACATGAAAAAAATATCATTGCTGTTTGCACTGCTTGGCGTGACTTTCGTATCCGCTCAGGACGAACTGGCACAACAAAGCGTGACAGCCCTTTTAAGCAATAATCAAGGACAGATAACTTCGCTGGCAGAGGCTTTTCCAGCTGATAAGTATGACTGGAGGCCCGCCGAGGGCATTCGCTCGGTAGGAGAATCTTTGCTCCATGTGGCCGGCGGTAACTATTATATCGCTTCGAAACTTGGGTTCGCACCACCGGAAGATGTGGATATGATGAACATCGAAAAAATCCAAGGGAAGGAAAATATTATTGCCGCCCTGACAAGATCCTTCGAATTCGTCAAGGACAAATTGGGAACCGTGGAGACGTCGACTTTAGGGAACGAGGTGGATTTGGGTTTTGCCAAAGCGAACGTGCTTTCCACGATGCTGATCATCTTGGAACATAGCGGAGAGCATAAGGGCCAATTGATTGCCTATGCCAGATCTAACGATGTGGTACCTCCCTGGAGCAAATAGTTACAACCCATAAGTTTATTAAAAGTCCCGCCATGCATTTCATGGCGGGACTTTTCTATGTATTGGGCTCCGCTGCGGTTAAGCTATCCCCGGAACCTGAGCGATAGCCCTGGCCCTGTATTTCACTACCCCTCAAAAACAATATTAATGTAAATTAAACGTTAATTTATTGTAAATTTTATGTAACTTAGTATTGTTCGTTTAATTATAACAAGATGATGATGAAAGATAAAAGCCTCCCGAATACCCACAATAACAGCAAAGAAACGCTTTGGCACCGAGTGGAATCCTATGTAAAATCCTATGCCAAAAAATGCAGGGATTCCTATTACACGTTGCTAAGCCTATGATTCATCCCTTAAACTTCAGGGGCAGGTAAACCACTTTTTTAGTGTCAAAAAATGGTTCGTTAAAATGTTCGGCCAGGTCAAAGGTCTGCGCGGTCTTGTACCCTCCCAGTTCTTCCGATAAGTCGCCCCCTTTCAGATAAAGTATGCCGTTTCTTCTTTCATGGACGGAATCCCTTTTGATCCTGCCCTTTACCCAATGCACGAAGGTCGGCATTGTGGCGACGGCCCTGCTCACCACAAAATCGAATTGTCCGGTAATCTCCTCCACCCGTTGGTTCACCACGGTCACATTGGTCAGTTGCAATCCCGCCACCACCTCTTCCACCACTTTTATTTTTTTACCGATCGAATCGACCAAGGTAAAATGGGTCTCTGGAAAAAGGATGGCCAGGGGAATCCCTGGAAATCCACCCCCGGTTCCTACGTCCAACACTTCCGATCCCGGCTTGAAAGCCTGTATTTTAGCAATACCCAATGAATGCAGCACATGGCGTAGGTAGAGCTCCTCTATATCCTTGCGCGACACCACATTGATTTTTTGGTTCCAATCTTTGTACAGATCCGATAAACGGGAGAATTGTTGCCGCTGGACATCCGTGAGGTCTGGAAAGTAATCGAAAATCAATTGAACGTCCATTATGGGCAACATTTACGGCAAAAATAGCGTTTTCATTATCATAAAGATTTCCTTTTTAGGAAAGTATTATGGCTTTAAAATCCTAATTGCTTTATCTTTACCAAAAGACTGCCGTACATGGAAGCAAACACCATAAGATTCTCCCGGGCCGATTCTGCCCAGTTTTTCAGAACATTGAACAAAAGGGTCAACGATTATTTCAAGGAAAATAAACTCAAGAAAACGGGCAATTGGCGATTGCACCTGAAGTCGGCCATCATGTTCACCCTTTTCCTGGCCCCATATTTTCTGATCCTCACCCTGAACCTTCCGAATTGGGCGAACTTACTCCTGACCATTGTGATGGGCGTGGGCATGGCCGGTGTGGGCATGAACGTCATGCACGATGGCAACCACGGTTCTTATTCCAATAAAAAATGGGTGAACAAGCTTATGGGGAGCAGCATTTATATTTTGGCCGGCAACGTATACAACTGGCAGGTACAACACAATGTCTTGCACCATACCTACACCAACATCCATGAACACGACGAAGATCTGGAGGCCGGTAGGATATTGCGTTTTTCGAAGCACGCCAAATGGCATCGCTTCCATAGGTTCCAACATTATTATTCGGTGTTCCTATATGGCCTTCTGACCTTCAATTGGGCGATTACCACAGATTTTCAGCAGATGTACCGATATATGAAACGCCGTTTATCCTACGGAAAACTGCCCAATCCAGCCTTGAATTGGAGTACTTTGGTGGTGACGAAAATTTTGTATATCACCATTTGGATCGTACTTCCCCTAATTTTTGTAGAAATGGCCTGGTGGAAAATTTTGCTTGGATTCTTTATTATGCATTATGTGGCCGGGGTCATTTTGAGCGTAGTCTTTCAATTGGCACATGTCGTGGACGAGGCGGAAACCCCATTGCCCGACGAAAGTGGTTCTATGAAGAACACATGGGCCATCCACCAACTTTTTACCACTGTCAATTTCGGCACCAAAAACCGAATCGTGAATTGGTTCACGGGGGGGTTGAACCATCAAGTGGAGCACCATATATTCCCCAACATCAGCCATGTTCATTACACAAATATTTCAAAAATTGTGAAACAAACGGCCACTGAATTTAATTTGCCCTACAACGAATATAAAACTACCAGAAAAGCCATAATTTCGCACTTCAAACATTTGAGGGAGTTGGGCAAAAAACCTGCCTTGCAATACCAGTAATTCCATTTGATTTATGAATAACCATCTATCCGAAAGAATCAACAACATGGCTACTTCGGCTACCTTGGCTATGGCCGCCAAGGCGAGGGAACTGCGAAACGAAGGGAAAGACATCATAGGGTTGAGCCTGGGGGAACCCGATTTCAACATCCCCGATTTTATCAAGGAATCGGCAAAAAAGGCCATCGACGACAATTATAGCAGCTACTCCCCGGTAGATGGCTACGCAGATCTTAAGCAGGCCATTTCAAACAAATTCAAAAGGGACAACAACCTGGGTTACGCCCCCAACCAAATCGTGGTTTCAACGGGTGCCAAGCAATCCTTGGCCAATATTGCCATGGTGATGTTGAACAAAGGGGACGAGGTCATCCTGCCGGCACCCTATTGGGTGAGTTATAGCGATATTGTGAAATTGGCCGACGGGGTGCCCATTGAGGTGCCCACCAACATCGATACCGATTTTAAAATGACCCCGGCACAATTGGAGGCGGCGATTACGCCGAAAACCAAAATGCTGTGGTTCAGTTCCCCTTGCAACCCCAGTGGTTCGGTGTACAACCAACAAGAACTGGAAGGCTTGGCTAAAGTATTGAGAAACCATCCCAACATTTTTGTAGTCTCCGATGAAATTTACGAGCACATCAATTTTCGGGGAGGCCATGTGAGCATTGCGGGAATCGAAGGCATGTACGACCGAACCATAACCGTGAACGGTGTCTCGAAGGCATTCGCCATGACGGGTTGGCGTATCGGTTATATTGGAGGTCCTGCATGGGTGGCATCGGCCTGTACCAAATTCCAAGGACAGATCACCAGCGGTGCCAATGCGATAGCCCAAAGGGCGACCATCACCGCCTTGGAGGCCCCGGTGAGCAAGATCCAGTATATGATCGATGAGTTCCACAAAAGACGCGATATCATTTTGGGACTTTTGGGGGAAATCCAAGGGTTCAACCTCAACGTACCCGAAGGCGCGTTCTATCTGTTCCCCGATATTTCGAGCTTTTTTGGAAAAACCCTGAAAGGCACCACCATCCATACCGCTTCCGATTTCTCGCTCTTTCTTCTGGCCCATGCGCAGGTCGCGACCGTTAGCGGAGAATCGTTTGGTAATGATAGGTGCATCCGTATTTCCTATGCGGCATCCGAAAAAGAGTTACGGGAGGCTGCCGCCAGGATCAAAGCGGCGCTTCAATAAATCTTTGGGTTCCGGGAAGACCGAAGTAGGATTCCTTCAATGGGTCTTCCTTAAGTGCGTTTCCAAAAGTAAGGGGTCATAAGGATCAATACGGTGAAAAGTTCCAACCTTCCCGCAAGCATCAGAAAACTGCACCACCATTTTCCAAGATCGGGAAGACTATTGTAACTGTTGAGTGGGTTTAGACTGCCAAATGCAGGACCCACATTGCCCAAAGAAGAAGCTGCGCCCCCGATGGCCGATATGAAATCGAGTCCGAGAGCACCCAGTACAAGGGCACCGATGATGAACAACAGCATGTAGAGCACAAAGAAGGCAATAATATTGTAAACGATATGCTCTTTAACCGTCTTGTTGTTGTACCGTACCGGAATGACCGCATTGATATGGAGGGTACGTTTAAACTCCAGCAAACCGTTTTTGATGATCAGGATATGGCGCATCACCTTGATGCCCCCTGCCGTTGATCCTGCAGATCCCCCAAGAAACATCAGTCCAAAAAACAAAATGGTCAGAAAGGGCGTCCATCCCGTGAAATCTGCCGTCACAAATCCTGTAGTGGTAATCACCGAAACCACTTGGAACATGGCGTTCCTGAACGCACTTTCAAATCGTCCCAACACCATCGGTTCATAATCGGAAACGGGCACATTGGCCTGGAAATAGATCATCAGGGCCGTGATCATGGTAAATAGGATAACGAAGGCAGAATAGTACTTAAATTCCTCGTCCCGAAAAACTTTTTGAACCTTGCCCTTAAAGGCAAAATAACTGAGCACAAAGTTGCTGCCCGCCAAAAACATGAACAAGATGATGATATATTCGATCATGGGATTGTCGTTCCAATAAGCCAAACTCAAGTTTTTAGTGGAAAATCCGCCTGTTGAAAGGGTCGCCATCGAATGGTTGATTGCATCGAAAAACGACATGCCCGCCAACTGCAAAAGCAAGGTTTCGGAAACCGTGTAGCCAAAATAGATCAACCATAATCGCTTCGCTGTATCGGTGATTCTGGGATGAAGTTTATCGGTACTGGGGCCGGGCGCCTCTGCGGCAAAAAGCTGCATGCCCCCTATTCCCAATAAGGGCAGAATGGCTATGGCCAAGACAATGATTCCCATGCCCCCAATCCATTGGGTGAGGCTTCTCCAAAAGAGGATGCCTTTTGGCATGGATTCTATATCATCCAATATGGAGGCCCCGGTGGTGGTATAGCCGGACATGGTTTCAAAAAAGGCGTTGGTGAAACTGGGGATGGCACCTGAGAAAAGATAGGGCAGCATTCCGGAAAGCGACATGATGACCCAACCAAAGGTGACGATGATATACCCTTCCTTTCGCTTCACCTCCTTTTCGTGCCCCCGGGTAAAGAACATGGCCGATACCCCTATGAACATGGTGGTGATCGAAGCCAGGGTAATCTCGAGCGTTGCACCGTCATCGGTAATACCGCTTACCAATGCCGCCACCAACATAAATACGCCATTACAGAGCAACAAAAGCCCCATAAGGTGGATTATTATTTTTGAGTTCAAATCCATTTATAAAAAAAAGCGCTCTATGGCAGGAATCGATTCGGGCAAACAGCATACCACCACCCTATCGCCCTCCAGGATCTTAAAACCGCCCAAAGCGATTAACCCTTCCCCGTTTCTTACGACACCGCCAATGGTGGCCGACTTTGGAAAATCGAGCTCCCGTACGATGCTGCCAGAGACCCTTGAATCCGGTTTTACAACGAATTCCAAAATTTCGGCATTGAGGTTGTTGAGCCTCATCAATGCGACCACCTCGCCCCTTCGCACGTATCTGAAGATATTGTTCGCCGCCAACAGTTTCTTATTGATCAGGGTATCTATGCCTATCGAATGGGAGAGCTGAAAATAATCCATGTTCTCGACCAGCGCGATCGTTTTTTTGATGTTTTTTGATTTGGCCACCAGACAGGACATGATATTGGTCTCGGAGTTGCCGGTAACCGCAATAAAAGCATCCATCGACTCAAGGCTTTCTTCTTCCAACAGTTCCACATTTCGCCCGTCCCCGTTGATGACCAATGCATTGGGAAGTTCATCGGCCAGATCGAAGGCCTTTTCCTTGTTCTGTTCTATCAATTTTACGTTGAACTTCTTGGCGCACAGGTCCCGTGCAGCCTTGAAGCCTACCTTGCTCCCCCCCAAAATCATGACATTCTTGATGTCTTGCTTCTTCTTTCCGGTGAGTTTATAGAGTTCATCAACACCCTGTTTCACCGTAATGAAATAAACCTGGTCCCCTTCCTTGAATATGGTATCTCCTCTTGGAATCACCGTAAACTGGGTCCCAGAACGTTGCAGGGCAATCGGCATGAAATGGAGTTCCGAAAATACATTTGCGGCCTCCTTTACCATTTTTCCGACAAATGGGGCTGATTTTGGCAATGACACCCCTACCAAGATCAATTTACCGTCTTCGAATTCGTAAGTGTCGTTAAAGGCGGATTTGCTCAACAGCATCTGGATTTCAGCCGCGGCCAACTGCTCTGGAGAAATGAGTTCATCGATGCCCAATTCCGAAAACTTGATGATGTCTTTATTGTCGATGAACTCTGTATTCGATATCCTGGCTATGGTTCGTTTGCTGCCCAGTTGTTTGGCCAGCATGCATAAGGTGATGTTGGTGGTTTCCGAAGACGTGACGCCGATGACCAGGTCCGAATTCTCGACACGGGCATCACGCAAGACCGCGATGGAGGTCGCATCGCCCCTTAAGACACGAATATCTAAGTGACTATCGGCATAGGCAAGGCTAACCTTGTCGTTATCGATCAATGTAATATCCTGGGATTCGTAGGAAAGCAATTTGGCCAAATGAAAACCCACTTCACCAGCTCCGGCAATTATAATCTTCATTGATTACGATGGTTGTGATTCCATTGGCTATTTAAAGATTCGCCATAAAGACGCAAATGCCGCTTCAACCTTAAAGGTCTGTTGCAGTTCATATTGTTATATAAAATTTGCAAATCATGCACCACAAAATTACACATTTTATCGGGTCTGGTCATCACCTTCCACGAATATTCAGACAACGATCAACACGTATTCCCATCAAAAATGCCCGGCAACCGCTTGTCGAAATCGTATCTTTGCCGAAAATTGCTGCAATGTCAAAAAAAGTCACCCCATACAAGGGCTCCTCCTTGGGTAAAAAAGAACAGGTTACCCAAATGTTCGATACCATCAGTAAGGACTACGACGGACTCAATCGGGTGATTTCCTTTGGTATCGATGTCAAATGGCGGAAGCGCGTGGTTGCGATCCTCAAACAAAAAAATCCGTCGACCATTCTTGATATAGCCACGGGCACAGGAGATCTTGCCATAAATTTAGTACAAACCGGAGCCGAAAAGATCGTAGGCTTGGATATTTCCCCCGGGATGCTGGCCATTGGCCAAAAAAAAGTAAACGAAAAAAAATTGGGCCACCGCGTTGAAATGGTGGTGGGCGACAGTGAAAAACTATGTTATGGCGATGGCAGCTTTGATGCCGTTACCGTGGCCTTTGGCGTCAGGAATTTTGAAACCCTTGAAATAGGCCTCGCGGAAATTTATCGCGTACTCCGCAAATCGGGTACTTTGGTCATCCTGGAAACATCGGTGCCCAGCAGATTTCCCTACAAACAAGGATATCATTTCTATAGCCGACGCATACTGCCGTTGATCGGAAAAATTTTCTCCTCCGACAAATCGGCCTACCGCTATCTCAGTGAATCGGCATCCGTTTTTCCACATGGGGAGGACTTCAACAATATTTTGCGCAAAATCGGGTTTATAGAGGTAGAGAACAAACCCCAAACCCTTGGGGTTGCTTCAATTTATGTGGCAACAAAGTGAGTTTATGAGGAATACCCCAATATTATTGCTGGTCCTGTTACTGGCCGGCCCTTTGGTCTTCGCACAGTTCAAGGAAAACCCAATATTAAACATAGAGAACAAAGATAAAAAATTGCTGAATTACGGCTATTTTCTGGGGTTCAACCAGTACGATTTTAAATTTGACTATAAAAATGATATCGGGAAGGATATTTTGGTGGAAAAAACCCTGGGCTTCAATGTAGGCCTTATCGGCGAACTCCGTATCAATGAGTTTCTCGATCTTCGATTCGAACCCGGGCTGCACTATAATGCCCGGACCCTTTTTTTTCCCGGATTTGTAGGTGAGGAAGCCATATCCCGCAACTTCTTGAGGGAAGTAAAATCAACCTATATCAATTTTCCACTCTTGTTAAAGGTAAGTGCCAAACGATTTGGCAATTGGAAACCCTTTTTGATCGGTGGGCCCTCTACCTCCCTCAATCTGGGAAGCAATGAAGCCAGTTTGGACGATAACAGCAGTGGCACCTTCCGGATGAAAAAATGGAATTACAACTATGAACTCGGGTTCGGTATCGACTTCTATTTGGAATACTTCAAGTTTACGCCTTCGATACGGGGTGTTTTTACCCTTAATGACGAACTCGTCAGGGACAACGACCCCGATAGCCCCTGGACAGGGAATATTGATGCCCTGCGCACCCGAGGGCTGTTCATCAATTTTACCTTCGAATAGGTTTATGGCCCCTGTCGCTCTCCCCTTCTGATTTCATTCAACAAAATGGCGGTGGCCATCGCAACGTTCAAACTTTCAGTGGCATGACCACCGAATTTGGGAATACTTATTCTTTGGGTGACCAAAGCCTCCAGCTCGGCGGAAATGCCATTGGCCTCATTGCCCATCAATAAGATACCCGGTTGTGTCAGATCTTCGGAATATACCGGTTTGCCGTCCATAAACGCGCCGTAAATGGGTACATCGGCATTGGCGCAAAAGGATGTAAGATCTGTATATCCGATGTTCACCCCGGCGATCGATCCCATGGTTGCCTGCAAGACCTTGGGGTTGTAACAATCCACCGTGTTCAGGGAGCAGACCAAACTTTCTATACCGAACCAATCACAGAGCCTTATGATGGTTCCCAGATTGCCCGGATCCGCTATTGTGTCGAGGGCAACGATCCAGCTCCCGTAATCGATAGGCCTGGGTTTGGGGATGTGAAAAACCGCCAAAACCGTATTGGGATGCTGCATTCCGCTCATTTGGGTCAGTTCTTTTTGTGAGATCAGCTCCGTTTTGGCGGCATCGAACGACAGGGCATCCGCTTGGGTGGTATAGATATTTTCGACCTGGTAGTGGCTTCCCAATAGCGTGCCCACGGTCTTAATGCCTTCCGCGACGAACAACCCGTATTCATTTCGGTACTTTTTTTGCTGCAGGCTTTTTATAAACTTTAATTGGTTTTTGACAACCATACAAATAGTGTATTTTTGGTTCCCATGAGGAGACCATTGCGACCTAGAAAAAACTATGCTAAAATAAGCCTATTATTTTTAGCTTTCGCGGTTGCCTCCTGCAACACGCTCAGAAGGGTGGGCGAAAACGAGTTGTTGTTAAAAAAGAATACGATTTATGCAGACAGCACCAAAATAAATGATGAATCGATCCAAAGCCTTATCCTGCAAAAGCCCAACAGTACTTTGTTGGGTTATCCCTTGCGGTTGAACCTATATAATCTTGCGAAGAAAAATCCCGATTCCTCTTTCCAAACCTGGCTACATAGAAAGGATAAACGCCAAGAACGGCTTGCCAACCTGCTCTCGCAGAAGCAAGTAGACCGCTTGGGAGAGTCTTTTTTGGTCAAAGGACTGAGCGAGTGGTTAAAGGAAATCGGGGAAGCCCCGGTAGTGGTGGATACTGCTGAAACCC
>JBATHI010000236.1:0-6554 GCA_049666645.1 Flavobacteriaceae bacterium
TTCTTAAGGGTCTTATTGTGCCGAAAGCCATCAGGACCAAGCCCAGCCAATAGCCATAGACCACCGCGACAAGACCTAAAATGATCAGGAGCACACTAAAAATATAACCAATGATGCTCTTGCTTCTTTTTTTCCTGAACAAAAAGGCGGCCAAAGGAGGAATCAAGAACAGGGCGATGACGAGCGATGCGCCAAGGGCCATTGTTTTGGTAAAGGCAAGCGGACGAAACAATTTTCCCTCCGCACCGATCATGGTAAATACGGGCAAAAAACTGATGATGGTTGTCATTACCGCCGTTACGATAGCTCCGGAAACTTCGGCCGTAGCATTAAAGACAACTTCGTTCGTGCTATATTCCGTTCCGTCTTCCCGGAGGCGCAATTTTTCATCGTCCAAATGCCGTATCATATTTTCAGCCAATATCACGCCGACGTCGACCATTGTACCGATAGCTATGGCTATTCCCGAAAGGGCCACGATATTGGCATCGACACCGAACATTTTCATCCCAATGAATACCATTAATACGGCAACGGGCAAAAGTCCTGAAATAAGAATGGAAGCACGGAGATTGAACATCATTACAACAATGACCAGAATGGTTACCAAAATTTCAAGGGTCAAGGCCTCGTTGAGCGTTCCCAAGGTTTCCTGGATAAGTTCGGTACGGTCATAAAAAGGGACAATGGTCAGTTGTGAAGTACGGCCATCGTTTAATTTTTTGGAAGGAAGTCCTGAACCCACTTCCGCGATCTTGTCCTTAACGTGATTGATGACCTCCAGTGGATTGGCTCCATATCTTGCCACGACGACACCACCAACGGCCTCAGCGCCTTCCTTATCAAGAATGCCCCTTCGAATGGCGGGTCCGATGGATACATTGGCAATATCCTTTATCCTTATGGAAGTATAATCTTCGGATGTTACCACTGCATTTTTGATGTCCTCCAAGGAGGCGATATAGCCCAGGCCGCGCACCAGGTATTCGGCCTGGTTGATTTCCAGGGTTTGCGCCCCAATGTCCCGGTTGCTTTGTTTCACCGCATTCACCACTTGATGTAGGCCAATGTTGTATTGTTTCATCAATTCGGGATCAACATCGATTTGATATTCCCGGACATACCCCCCTATGGATGCCACTTCTGAAACACCGCTTGCGGCAGACAAGGCATATTTCACATAAAAATCCTGAACACTTCGCAATTCCTGCAGATCCCAGCCCCCTGTAACATTTCCTTTTTCATCCCTTCCTTCCAAGGTGTACCAGAATATTTGCCCCAAACCCGTTGCATCCGGGCCCAAAGCAGGGTTTACGCCTTCCGGTAAAAGGTTGCTGGGCAGTGAATTCAGTTTTTCCAGGATTCTACTGCGACTCCAATAAAATTCTATGTCCTCTTCAAAAATGATATAGATGCTCGAGAAACCGAACATGGAGGAACTGCGCACTGTCCTGACCCCGGGAATCCCCAATAATGAGGTGGTCAATGGATAGGTAATCTGATTTTCGATATCCTGCGGTGATCTTCCGGGCCATTTCGTAAAAACAATCTGCTGGTTCTCTCCAATATCGGGGATGGCATCGACGGCGACGGGGTTGCTTGGTAAAAATCCCGTATCCCAATTGAAAGGAGCGTTGATGGTTCCCCATCCCACAAAGAGAAGGAGCAACAATACCGCTACCAATTTATTATCTATAAGAAATTTGATGATTTTATTCAGCATTGGAATAGTCGATTAAACAATTGGAAACCGTGCGAAAGATTTCGAACAAACAACAACTTTGGCCCAAAAGACGGTGATTGCCGATGCGATTTGTTCACTAATGTTTAAATATCAAATCAGGAAGGATTGATCCAGTATATGGATATCCCTTATAAGAGGTGGGGGAGTATAGTCATTAAAGGCAGTAATGTTTTCTTCTGGCCCTTCAAATAATCGGAGATAAGGGTTAAAATAAACGGCAATAAAATACTGCTGATCACATGAGGGTTGGTCTAGGGCAATTTTTAGATCATGCTGTCCCATTTGGGCGATTTGCACATCTTGACAACAGTGCATTTCCATTTTCATCGATGGGCAAGTATCGGAAGAATCCATAACATCGGACATCATGTTGCAGCTTTCCACCTTGTCGAACAAACTGAAATCAACCAATTTACCCATACAATAGTGCATATCCACAGCGAAAGACATTGTGGAGAACAGCAGCAGAAGTGCCATTGCAAAGGAGGTTATTTTAAATAATACTTTTTTCACCTGTATGGTAAATTTACTAATTTCCTGGATATCTGGTTCTATAATGGAATTTTTGCATTTGTCCGAAAAGAAACCCATTGCCAATTTAAGATCGTTTTCACCATTATATCATTTTCCTAGATCTCTTTTGTTTTATGTTTTCAATGAACGAAATCGTAAAGGCCACATTCAACAGCCTGGAACGATAACAAAGGAAAATCCGGCATCAATGGGCTAGCTATAAATTCCAAAATCTACTAAGGAATTTAAAGATTGTCTGTGCCAACGTATTCACCCCCATATTCCATTGACCAGCACCACCACGGTAACGATCTGAAATTTTGCAAAAAAAAGCCCTTCCGGAGTGAAGGGCTTTTATGGCAATCGTCAAAACCAAACTTAAAATTAAAACAATAAATAGGGGCATAAGATTTTTGAGGGGAACAAAAATTTTGTTTTAGAAGAATCCAAAGGCCCAAAGAATAAGACAGAGTACTACCGAGAGTAAAATCCCGACCAGTACCACTACCATTAAGCTAAGGAAACCATTCAGAACTCTTTCACTGAAAGTAATTTCCTGTTCCATTCTAGTATTATTTCCTGTAAATTAAGGAAATTTTGGGTTCAAATCGGGATTTTTTCCAATTATTTCGACCAATGGCCGTCCCCATCGTATGTTCTTCCGATGAAAGGTCTCTTTTTTCGTTAAATCGCTGATGTTCAAGAGGTGGGCCAATTATTTTTTCCCGCTCAGTTTTTGGCTCAGTTGCTCCAGGCTGATTCCTTTGGTCTCCGGCATGATGAAATAAACGAACAACAACTGCAAAACCATCATGAAGGCAAAAAAGGCAAAGACCGGCCCGGGGCCGATGGTCCCGAACAGAAAAGGCACCAATGAAGGGATGATGGCGGCCAGTACCCAATGGGTGGAGCTGCCAAATGACTGGCCCGCGCCGCGCAAATGGTTTGGAAATACCTCCGAGATGAACACCCAGATCACGGCACCTTGTCCAATGGCGTGGGATGCGATGAACAAAAAGAGGAATATCGGTACGGCCATGCCCTGCCAGCCCAACATAAAGGCGGCTGCCACCAGGGATAGGGAGATGATATAGCCCACCGATCCCATATACATCAATTGCTTCCTGCCCAATTTATCGATAAGGAAAATACCGATGATGGTAAAGATCAAATTGGTGATCCCGATGCCAATACTGCTGAGCAGGGCTGTGCTTTCACCGAGACCCGCGGCCTCAAAAATGCGCGGGGCATAATAAAGAAAGGCATTGATGCCCGAAAATTGGTTGAAAAATGCGATCAAAAATGCCAGCATCAGCGGAAACCTGTACTTCTTGATAAAAATGTTCTCTTTGGCGCTGTTCTCGTCCATCCCTTCATCCATATCTGCCTGCAGCCCCTCAATGGTCAATTCCGGGTTCAGGGTAGCGAGGATGGCCTTTGCCTCTGCGGTCCTATGCTTGGTGAGGAGCCATCTTGGGCTCTTGGGCACGGTCAACACAAAAAGGGTATAGATGATAGCGGGAAAGGCCTCTACGCCGACCATCCATCTCCAGGCATTCTTCCCGATGTCGCTAAGGGCATAGTTACTGATGAAGGCCATCAAAATTCCGAACACCAGCATGAACTGGTAAAGCCCCACCAATCTGCCACGATCCTTTGCAGGGGCTATTTCCGAAATATACGCCGGTGCAGCCACGGTTGAAGCCCCTACACCGAGGCCTCCGATAAACCTGGCTATGGCGAAGGTGATAGGGTCATTGGCAAAGGCCGAACCTATGGCGGATACCGAATACAGGACGCCTATCCAGATCAGGGTATTTTTCCTCCCGATCCTGTCTGTTGGAATGCCTCCCAAAAGGGCGCCTATGACCGTTCCCCAAAGGGCCATGCCGATCACTACCGAACCATGAAAGGCATCAGAGGTGTTCCAGAGCATTTGTAGTGTTTTTTCGGCACCGGAAATAACCACCGTGTCAAAGCCGAACAAAAAACCGGCCAATGCGGCGATCATCGATATTCTTAAAATTTTGGAATTCATGGTCAAAGGTTGTTGGTTTTGGTAAATCTAATAAAAATTCAGGCACCAAAATTTTCAACAATCTTAGTAGGGTTGCAAAGGGGACACTTGCATTTGTCTTCTAAATGTATAGTGCCTAGGCCGACTTGGGTTTTAGGGTATCCATGGGCTGGGACTTACTTTTTTTATGAAGCTTTTTTTTCAGGGAATCCTTGGGCTTCAAGCGCTGCAGTTCAACATCTTCCTTAGGGGCATCCCGATGATCCCTGGCGTTGGGGTCCTGACCGTTACGAACGAAGGGATTGCACGAAACACATGCGATCATTATTAATATCAGGGCCAAATGGGGCAAACGCATAACGCTAAAAAAGAATGGGTCAACATAATTTACGGATGTAATCCATAATTTGGACGCTTGCCCCTTTATTTTTCGAGATATAGGCTGCGTTGATCATCCCGGTCTTGAGACGGTAATCGGGGTTGTCGAGCATCTTTTTGATCAATTCCCCGAAGCTCCATCGATCGTTCACGGTAAGAATGCCTTTCAGGCCCACCAAATCTTCCGCTTCCTTGAATCCCTTGAAATGGGGCCCGATGATTACGGGAATCCCAAAAACGGCAGGTTCCAAGGTGTTGTGCAATCCGGTGGCGAACCCACCACCGACATAGGCGATGTCGGCATAGCTGTAAATCTTGGTCAGCTGCCCTATATGGTTGACGATCAAAACATCGCAATCGCCAATGGTCTCCAGATTCAGATTGGAATAAAGCATCGTTTTTTTTGTGAACGAGCCCGCCAGCCCCAATATTTTATCCGCGTTCAGGGTATGCGGGGCCAAAACGAATTTTAAATTTTTTTGGGCAGAATTGATGTAGTCGATCAACAATGCTTCGTCTTCAGGCCAGGTGCTCCCCGCGACCAAGCAGAGCCGGTTTTGTTTGAATTTCTGCATAAAGTCGAGGGTATTGTCCCTTTCCAATATTTCCGAAACCCTATCCAGTCGGGTGTCACCGCTGACCGATACCTGATCGAATCCAATCGATTTCAACAAAAGGGCCGAAGCGGCTTCTTGGACAAAAATATGGCCAAAGGCATAAAGGGCCTTACGCATAAAACCACCATAAAATTTAAAATAAACCTGCCTTTTTTTGAAAAGGGCCGAAATGAGCAGCGTTGGTATTTTTTGATTCCTGAGGTGCCTAAGATAACTGGGCCATATTTCATATTTAACAAAAATGGCCAATTCGGGGTGTGATATTTTTAGGAATCGTTTTACGTTGAGGGTACTGTCCATGGGCAAATAGGAAACCACATCGGCGACCGTTGTGTTCTTTTTGATTTCGTAACCCGAGGGCGAAAAAAAAGTGAGCAATATCTTATGTGTTGGATATTCCGTTTTCAATCTTTCTATGATCGGCAAACCCTGTTCGTATTCCCCCAAAGAGGCCACATGGATCCAGAAAACACGATCTGTTGCAGCGATTGACTGTTCCAAAATCCCAAAAATCTGTTTTCTTCCGGCAACAAAAAGTCTGATTTTTGGATGGAAAAGCGCCACAATCTTCAAATGAAACCAAGAAATTTGGACGATTAGGTTGTAGAGGTAATACACCGTGGCATTATTTCGGGCTAAAATACGCTTCTTTCGACAGATTCATTCTTTGTGGTTTCGTATTTTTGTGCCGACAAAGATAAAATCAACGACATGAGGAAAATTCAAATGGTCGACCTCGGTGGCCAGTACCAAGGGATCAAGGCGCAAATCGATGCATCAATCGCCCAAATTATGGAAACTTCCTCTTTTATCAATGGGCCGGAGGTGCATGCTTTTCAAAAGGAGTTGGAGGTCTACCTTGGCGTGAAACATGTGATACCTTGTGCCAATGGTACCGATGCACTCCAGATCGCAATGATGGGATTGGGGCTGCAGCCCGGCGATGAGGTGATTACCGCCGATTTTACCTTTGCTGCAACCGTTGAAGTGATCGCCCTTTTGCAGCTGACGCCGGTTTTGGTCGATGTAGACCCCGAAACCTTCAATATCGATGTGAAGGCGGTAGAACGTGCCATCACCCCGAAGACAAAGGCCATAGTGCCCGTGCACCTCTTCGGGCAATGTGCCGACATGGATGCCCTTCTCGATCTTGGGGCAAAACACAACCTATATGTGATAGAAGACAACGCCCAGGCCATTGGTGCCAACCATACCCTCAAGAACGGGAAGAAACAGAAGGCCGGGACCATGGGGCATGTAGCGGCGACTTCCTTTTTTCCTTCTA
>JBATHI010000237.1:0-3558 GCA_049666645.1 Flavobacteriaceae bacterium
CATTTGGGCATGTTCAAAGCGCATGCAGGGGAAGATCCAATCGCACAGATCAATTTTATGGCAGAGCAGGGCTTTACGGCTTTTGAGGACAATGGAATGATGGGTAGGGACATTGCCATGCAGACCAAGATAGGGGAAACGCTCGCGCGCCATAATATGACCATGGGCGTCTTTGTGATCGACAAAGGCGGCAATATGGATAATACCCTTGCGGCCGGCAAGCAAGAATACATCGATATCTTTTTAGATGGCTGCAGAAGGGCCGTTGAGGTTGCCAAGCGGGTGAATGCCAAGTGGATGACCGTTGTGCCCGGGGGGTTTGACCGGGATTTGCCAATCGGAATCCAGAATGCCAACGTGATCGAGGCGCTGCGAAAAGGGGCGGAAATTCTTGAACCCCATGGGCTCGTCATGGTACTTGAGCCACTCTCCGACTCACCGGATCTGTACTTGCGTACCTCCGAACAGACGTACTTGATTTGCAAAGGTGTCAACAGCCCTTCCTGTAAAATTCTGTACGACATTTATCATATGCAGAAAAATGAAGGGCATCTGATACACAATATGGACCTTTGCTGGGAGGAAATCGCCTATATACAAATCGGGGATAATCCTGGGCGCAAAGAGCCCACCACAGGTGAAATCAACTATAAAAATGTCTTCAAATTCATTCACGGTAAAGGATTCCAAGGGGTACTCGGGATGGAGCATGGCAATTCCATGGCGGGCAAGGCAGGGGAGCAGGCCGTGATCGATGCCTATAAGGAAGTAGACGCGTTTATGTAGGGGAAGCGGTGGTCTTTCCTTTTATCTTGGTTCGATTCCACCGAGGGTAAAACTACCGATCTTATCCTGCGACCTCATGTGCTTGGCAATTGGACATGGATTTTGACAGCTCTTCTTGAATTACTTTCCAAGAAATTAAATTTATCCCAAGGACGGCATTTTGGGATACCTTGACTAGCCCTGTTCCGAATGGTACTTCACTGAAAAGAGCTCGGCACTTTAATCCTTCAAAATACCGCTTAAAGGATGTATTTTGCCGTTGTGATGTCGTTTGTCGAAAAAATTGAGGTTTTCGATGTACTGCACGGCAGCCATGTAAGAATTGATCCGCAATTGCCGTTCTTTGGGTATGAACCCCTATTTCTACCTACTATTTGGCTATGTAGCCTTGCTAATGATATCAAAAATGGCGTATCGGATTTATCTGAAAAAATCCACGTCTTTTCGATCGATCTAACTTGGCTTAAAGGAACATCGGTGAGCGATCAAGAAATTGACTTATGCTTACTTTGGATACCTTTCTTTCGACCTAATTGATTAAAAATTGGGAAAATAATTATGAAATTCCTAGGCTGGGGTACTTTTTTTTAAATAAAAGCGTTTTTTTTCATAGATGCGGTAATCTTTTTCCAAACATTCACCGTATTTATAAAAAGTTTCTTTTCAATTGGGGCATATTATGGACAATTATATCCTTATTTTGATGATTTACATCGCAGCCTATTCGTCTGCCATGGCACTTCGTCCTTATTTCAAAAAATAGACCGCTTCAGCCTTGGTGGCATGGTGGCCAAATGTGGAAACAGTCCATTTCCCATCAAACTTCCTACCTCATGATTTTCCCTATTTATTGGTCCCAGTTGTGATATTCGAACCATTTGGTCATGGCTTGGCCTACCAAGTCGGCTGTGACAAAAAAAACCGGCATTGGCCGGTTTTTTTTCAAGTTTCGTTATAGCTCCAAGGGTCAAGAACCGCACATCAAACAATCGTCATCTGCCTGGCCTTCTTTCGCCCTGGCGATCATGGCTTTCATTTCCTCTTCGGTCATGGGCTCAACTTCAATTTCGGAAGGTGAAATCATAGGGTCGGCCTCCATTTTAAGGGCTGCTGAGGCATCAGCGGATGGTGGGGTGGCCGCTGCCACTTCGGCTTCGGCCGCAACGCTGACAGGCACTTCTTTTTTCTTGGTGTTGTCCAGGGTAAATTTAATGGCATCGACAGCTGCCTTGGTCCTCAAATAGTACATGCCGGTCTTCAAGCCACTTTTCCAGGCATAGAAATGCATGGAAGTAAGTTTGGCATAGTTGGCGTTTTCCATAAAAAGGTTGAGCGACTGGCTCTGGTCAATGAAGTAACCTCGTTGCCTGCTCATATCGATAATGTCTTTCATGCTCAATTCCCAGACGGTTTTGTAGAGCTCCTTGATTTCGGCTGGAATCGCATCGATATGTTGGATCGAACCATTCGCGCGCATCAATTCCTGCTTCAGGTTTTCGTTCCAAAGCCCAAGGCCGACCAAATCTTCCAAAAGGTGTTTGTTCACTACGATGAATTCTCCGGACAATACCCTTCGCGTATAGATATTTGAGGTATAAGGCTCAAAACATTCGTTGTTTCCCAAGATTTGCGAGGTAGAGGCGGTGGGCATCGGTGCGACCAACAAGGAATTGCGCACCCCGTGTTTTTTTACGTCCTTGCGCAACTTGGCCCAATCCCACCGGCCCGATAGTTCTTCATCTTTGATGTTCCAAAGGTTGTGTTGGAACAAGCCCTGTGAGATGGGCGAGCCTTCATAAGAGGAATAAACCCCTTCTTCCTTGGCAGCTTCCATAGAGGCTGTAACCGCGGCAAAATAGAGGGTTTCGAAAATCTCTTGGTTCAGAATTTTGGCCTCATCACTGGTAAAGGGCAATCGCAGCATGATGAAGGCATCGGCCAAACCTTGTACGCCCAGCCCGATGGGTATGTGGCGCATATTGGAATTTTCCGCTTCCTTGACCGGATAATAATTTCTATCGATGACCCTGTTCAGGTTTTTGGTGACCCGTTTGGTGACCTTGAAAAGTTCTTTATGGTCGAATTCGTCATTTTTTATAAACATGGGCAAGGCAATGGATGCCAAATTGCAAACGGCAACCTCATCCGGGGAGGTATATTCCAAAATTTCGGTGCAGAGGTTGGAAGATCGGATGGTCCCCAAGTTTTTCTGGTTGCTTTTTCGATTGGCGGCATCTTTATAGAGCATATAAGGCGTGCCGGTCTCGATTTGTGATTCCAGTATTTTCTCCCAGAGTTCCCTTGCCTTTACGGTTTTCCTTCCTTTCCCCTTTGCCTCATAGCCCAGGTAAAGCGCTTCGAAAGCCTCACTATGGTTGGTGAACAGGCCCGGACATTCGTTGGGGCACATGAGGGTCCAATCTTCATTGTTTTCTACCCTTTTCATAAAAAGATCCGGAATCCACATGGCGTAGAAAAGGTCTCGGGCCCTCATTTCTTCCTTGCCATGGTTTTTCTTCAAGTCAAGAAAATCGTATATATCGGCATGCCATGGTTCAACATAGATGGCAAAACTGCCTTTCCTCTTTCCACCGCCCTGATCCACATATCTTGCCGTATCGTTGAAAACTTGCAGCATGGGAACGATACCATTGGAAGTGCCGTTCGTACCTGCGATATAAGATCCCGTTGCCCTGATGTTATGAATGGATAATCCGATGCCTCCAGCGGATTGTGATATTTTGGCCGTTTGCTTCAAGGTATCATAAATAC
>JBATHI010000238.1:0-13690 GCA_049666645.1 Flavobacteriaceae bacterium
AATCGTTTCGGTTGCATAACAAAAAAACCAATTACCCGTTAACGATTGATGGCGTTGGTGACGACCAAGCATGGCAAGACACCGAAGTGGCGAAGGATTTTTATATGGTACTGCCGATGGATACCGATAAGGCCAATGAAAAGACCGAGATCCGAATGACTTATGATGAAAAAAACCTTTACCTGCTGGCCACTTTTTACCACAGCAAAAAAGGCCCTTATTTCGTAGAGTCGCTCCGCCGGGATTTTTCATTTGGGAAAAACGATAATTTTTTATTGTTCATTGACCCCTTCAACAACCAGACCACCGGTTTTTCGTTTGGTTCCAATGCCTTTGGCGCCCAATGGGACGGTACCATGTTCAATGGTGGGAATGTAGACCTGAATTGGGACAGCAAATGGATTTCGGAAGTGACCCGGGATGATGAAAAATGGGTCTTTGAAATGGCCCTCCCCTTTAAATCGATACGCTACGAGAGTGGGGTGACCGAATGGGGCATCAACTTCAGCCGATTGGATTTGAAGTCTACGGAAAAATCAAGTTGGACCCCGATTCCCAGACAGTTTCCTACGGCTTCCCTAGCTTATACGGGGACTTTGGTATGGGACGCCCCTCCACCGCCCCCAGGGATTAATTTTTCCGTGATTCCCTATCTGTTGGGATCTGTTTCACAGGATCTGGAAAACAACGCCGACTCCAAATATGAAACCAAAGTTGGGGGAGATGTAAAATTCAGCCTTACTACATCCCTGAATCTGGACCTTACGGTGAACCCGGATTTTTCGCAGGTGGAGGTAGACCGTCAGGTAACAAACCTCGACAGGTTTGAACTTTTTTTTCCCGAAAGACGGCAGTTTTTCCTTGAAAACGCAGACCTGTTCGCCAATTTTGGCTATGCTACCATACGGCCCTTCTTTTCCCGTCGAATAGGGCTTGGGGTGCCGATCCAGGGGGGCGCCAGGGTCAGTGGGAATCTGAACAAAAAATGGCGCATGGGGCTGATGGACATACAGACCTCCAGCATAGACGATACTGGATTGCCAGGTCAGAATTTCGGGGTGCTTTCCCTACAAAGAAAAGTTTTCAGCCGATCTAACATCAACCTGATGTTCGTGAACAAGGAATCGACCAACTATCCCATGGAAAACGATTCGCTGAGATCGCTCTACCCTAAGTTCAACCGAAATATAGGTATGGAATACAATCTGGCCTCTCCCAATAATCTGTGGACCGGCAAGGCCTTTTTTTTGAAATCGTTCGCACCGAGTCAGGTGGGCAACGGGGTTACCCAAGGGGCACATCTCGAATATTTCAGCCGCAGGTGGAACTGGCGGGTACAGGAAGAATGGGTAAGCGAAGATTACACCGCTGAAGTAGGTTTTGTGCCCCGACGGGGCTATGTGAGCCTCTCGGGTTATTTTGGTCATCTGATGTTTCCCAAAAGCGGTAAGATTTTAAGCCACGGCCCCAAACTGAGGTCAACCTATTTTTTCAATGAAAGCTTTAACACTACCGATTACCTTAACCTGTTCGAGTATGGCTTCGATTTTATAAACCGCAGTAACCTAAAACTATTTATAGGGGATGAATTTGTGCGCTTGCTTTCCGATTTCGACCCCACCCGTTTAGGCATTGCCAATTTGCCGACCGGTACCGAGAACCGATGGCAGGCCTTTGCTTGGGAATATACCTCTAAACCACAGAGCTTATTTACCTATACCTTCAACGGCCGGATCGGGGGCTATTATGAAAATGGCACCCGCACCAGTCTCACCACTGAAATAGGGTATCGCTTCCAGCCCTATGTAAGTCTCATCACCAACCTTAATTACAATCATATCGAGCTGCCTTCGCCTTGGAATACCAATCAATTTTGGCTGATAGGGGCAGGGGCCGATATGACCTTCACCAATAAAATATTCTTCGCCAACTTGTTTCAATACAATGAACAGACCAAAAACCTCAATGTAAATTCCCGCTTTCAATGGCGCTACAGTCCTGCTTCTGACCTGTTTCTGGTCTATACCAACAACTATTTCATCGCTCCTTTGGAAGGACGAAATTGGGGACTTACCTTAAAATTGACCTATTGGTTTAACAAATAGATATAATTAATAATTAAGATTTTATATAGAATTATTTGATGAGATACTTTATATAAAAGCGAAATGGAAATGAAAATAATCGAGTGCTCCGATGATAAGGAGATGAGTGATTTGGCAGCAAAGCAGATCGAATTGTCCCTATTGCATAAACCCAAACAATGGTTTGCCATGGCCTCGGGCAATTCGCCGATTGGGGTATATGCCAACCTGGTTGAAACCTTTTCAAGTAATTCCGAACTTTTTAGGCACATGGGCGTTGTGAAGCTCGATGAATGGTGCGGACTCCCTTCTGATGCCCCGTTTTCATGCGAATCATTTCTTCAGGAACATATTTTGAAGCCCATGCAAATCGATGCCGATCGCTATATTTCGATGAATGGTAATGCGCCTAATTTAGACATGGAGACCGAACGTGTACGGCAGCGGTTATCACAAATGGAAGGAATCGATGGCTGTATACTGGGCTTGGGCAAAAATGGCCATCTTGGTTTCAATGAGCCCGGGGAAGTTTTGAAACCCTATGCCCATGTAGCCGCCCTGAGCAAAACCTCGCAGCAACACGCCATGGTCAAAGGGGCAAACAAAAAGGCCACGAAGGGACTTACCTTAGGAATGTCCGATATCATGGGCAGTGAGCTGGTCATTCTTTTGGTCACGGGCAGTGGCAAACAAGAATGCTGGGAAACCATGGAATCGGGCCAAATTACCACCCAATGTCCCGCTTCATTGCTGCATCTGCACCAAAACGTTTTTTGTTTTGTCGATCGGAATTCGCTTTGAGATTTTAAAGGACCGCTCATAATCCAAAAAAATTGTTAAAGTGTCCTCCATTCGGTGCAAATTTTACTAATTTAAGGACATGTTTCTTCATACATAAATTCACAAGTCATGCCAACATATCAAATAACCATCAATGGCGAATCGAAATCGGTGGAAGCCGCAGCAGATAGCCCCGTATTATGGGTTTTAAGGGACCAACTAGACCTTGTGGGCACCAAATTCGGCTGTGGAATCGCTCAATGCGGGGCCTGTACCATCCATTTGGACGGGAACGCCGTTCGCAGTTGCTCGCTGACCATGGCGCAAGTGGAGGGCAAAACGATTACAACGATCGAAGGACTTTCCAAGGACGGTACCCATCCGGTTCAACAAGCCTGGAAAGAAATCGATGTGCCCCAATGCGGCTATTGCCAATCAGGTCAAATAATGACCGCCTCGGCTTTTTTGGAGAAAAACCCCAATCCGACCGAAGAAGAAATCAAAAATGCCATGAATGGCAACATTTGTCGTTGTGCATCGTATACCAGAATTTATAAGGCCGTTGAAACGGCCGCCGAAAAAATGGCCTAATTTTCTAAAAACAACAAAATGTCTACAAAAACTACGTCCACAGCTTTTAGTCGAAGGGGCTTTCTAAAAACGTCATCTCTTGCCGGCGGGGGGTTACTCATTGGATTCAACCTTTTCTATGCCTGTAAGCAGGAAGTGTTGAAGGCCCCGATGGAGTTATCAAAACTCGATTTCAAGGATTTCAACGCCTTTTTAAAGATTGCAAAGAATGGTGTGGTCACCATCTACTCACCTAATCCGGAAATAGGACAGGGGGTTAAAACCGCCATGCCCATGATCATCGCGGAGGAATTGGACGTGGCATGGGATATGGTACATGTTGAGCAAGGTATTCTGGATACCGAAAATTATACCAGGCAAATTGCCGGCGGTAGCCAGTCGATCCGTTTTGGATGGGATGCTTTGAGAGAGACCGGGGCCAAAGCAAAACAAATGTTGGTCAACGCCGCTGCGGCTCGATGGGGGGTCGACCCTTCCGAGTGTTCCGTCAATGAAGGGGTCATCAAAAATGCAAAAGGCGAAACCTTGGGATATGGCGATTTGGTGGAGGAAGCCGCGGTCTTGCCGGTTCCTGAAAAAGTGGCTTTGAAAGCGCCCAAAGATTATAAAATCATCGGAGTAAGCAAGGGCAATGTGGATATCGATGAAATCATTACCGGTAAACCCCTCTTCGGACTTGATTACAAGGTAGACGGAATGGTCTATGCCAGTGTACTGCGACCGCCTGCTTTCGGACAAATGTTGGAATCCTTTGACGACACGGATGCCAGGGCGATTCCTGGGGTGATCGACGTAATTACCATCGGTGAAAAAACAAGGGCCCTTCTCGATAAAGAGGAAGTGAACTGGACGGTAAAACTGAGTCCAAGCGACAAAGTGGTGGTCATTGCCAAAACGACCTGGGATGCCATCAAGGGCAAAAAGGCCATCAAAGCAAAATGGACCAACAGCAAACCGTTGGAAAGCACTGCAGGCCATGATGAAATGCTTCTCGGTTTATTGAACGGCAGAGAATTCACCACGCTTCGTAAAGATGGGGATATCAACAAGGCATTTGCAGCCGCCGATGCTGTTTTGGAGCGAACCTATGAGTCACCCTTCTTGCCCCACAATTGCATGGAACCTATGAATTTCTTCGCGAATATCACCGATGACAAGATTCATTTGGTCGGTCCGGTGCAGACCCCCGAAGATGCGGCGAACACGGTTGCCCAATTGTTGGGTCGTGATGTTGGGGAAGTACATTTAGAAATGACCCGTATGGGAGGCGGTTTTGGTCGGCGATTGTATGGCGATTTTGTGTACGAGGTAGCTGAAATTGCCGATGCGATCAAAAAACCGGTAAAAATGATTTCTACCCGTGAAGATGATATGACCATCGGGGTATATCGCCCTGCAATAAAATATAGGATCAAAGCGGGTTTCAAAAACGGCAAGGTGACCGGTTATCAATTGAAGGAAGCCGCCGTGAACGGCAATATGTATGGCTTGATCCCAAACTTCTTTCCTGCCGGGGCCATTGAAAACTATCAGGTAGATGTGGCTACCATCAACAGCGATATCAGCACCGGAGCCTGGCGGGCGCCCTATACGAACTTTCTGGCCTATGCGGAACAGAGTTTCTTCGATGAGTTGGCCGAAATGATGGAAGTGGATAGAATTCAACTTCGTTTGGACCTTTTAGAAAAAGTAAAAGGGACCACGGATGAAAGAATTGAGTATTCCCCAGAGCGTTTACAAGGCGTAATCAGGGAGGCCGTGGCAAAATCGGGTTGGGGCAAGCAACCGGAAGGGGTTTACCAAGGGTTTGCCGCCTATTATTGCCATAATTCGCACGTAGCGGAAGTAGCCGATGTACAGATTGAGGATGGGATGCCGGTAGTGAAAAAAGTGACCTGTGTGGTCGATTGTGGCATCGTGGTCAATCCTACAGGAGCCGTTAACCAGATTGAAGGAGGCGTCATCGATGGCATCGGACATGCCATGTACGGCAACTTTGGTTTTGATGCTGGCGTGCCCACGGCAAACAACTATGACCGGTACCGCCTGATCCGAATGCAGGAAATGCCCCAAGTGGAATCTTTTTTGATCAGCAACGATTTGACTCCAACAGGTTTGGGAGAGCCGGCCTTGCCACCGGCAGGAGGGGCAGTGGCCAACGCGCTGAAGGCAGCGACCGGGAAAAGGATCTATAGGCAACCGTTCATGGAGAATCCTGAATTTTGGAAAACCAATAAGCCGATACTTGGGTAAATAAAGTTAAGATCTTAAAGTTGGCCATGATAACGATACTGGATGAAAGGGTACGCTTCACCTGTGCAAAAAACCGTTTTGTTGTCTGGGAGCACTAAAAATCCATCGGTATTGACCAAATTGGCGAAATCTCCCGAACCATTCCCCATCATCGGACGTGCATAAAGGGTTCCTTTAGGGTCGCACACTAATTTGGCCTCCAAAAAATAGGTCAATTTTGGGGTAAAGGTAACCTCATCCCTTAAAATTGCATAGGTCGATTCCAAGCGAATTCCCAAGGAAGCTTTAAGCCAGCTTTGAACATATACATATAAACATACAAAGGAGGAAACAGGATTGCCCGGGAGAGCGAATAGCGCCTTTGTGCCATGGGTGCCGAACCAAAATGGCTTCCCTGGTCGTTGTGATACCTTATGAAAATGCTTGTTTACACCCACCGTTTCCAGAACTTCCGGCAGATAATCGAATTTACCCTTGGATACACCCCCACTGAATATTAAAAGGTCAAATTCTTTGAATAGCTGCGGAATCGACTGTAGCATAGTATCACGATCATCTGGCAAATGGGCTAGTTCGGCTTGGATGCCCCATTCCCTTAAGGTATTCTGTATGCCATAGCTGTTCGAACGCCTAATTTGATGGGGCATTGGAGTTTTATCAATGTCGACCAATTCATCGCCTGTTGAAACCACTACGGTTTTCGGCATTTGGCGTACCATGAGGAGCGATTTCCCGATAGTGGCGGCTATATTGATTTCGGCACTGGAAATTCGGCAACCTTGTTTTACGATGCAGCTGCCTTTAGGGAGGTCAATTCCCCTATTATGAATGTTTTGCCCTTTTGTAATGGAAGCTGTGGAAAGGGTTGCGATGCCATTTTCAATGGAAAGATCTTCATAGCGAACGACCGTGTCTGTTCCTTTTGGCAATACAGCGCCGGTCATCACTTCCAAACAATTCAGTTTGTTTTTCAAGTGGTATTGCGGCATTCCAGCCGCCGCCGTTGCTTCGAGGAAAAATACTCGCTTTCCTTCTTGAAATGAGGAGAAGGCGATGGCGATACCATCCATGGTAACCCTGTCAAAAGGTGGGAAATCGCGGTCGGCGACCAAATCTTCAGCAAGATAAAGACCCGTGCAGTGTTCTAGCGGCTTGCTTTCAATTCTCAGATCAACCTTGTGCTCTTGTATCACGGCAAGCGCCAATTCATATGTGATCATTGATTGGTCCATCTCAACCGCCGATGACACTCATGCTTTCCAAGGGCCGGGATTTATTTGCCCGCAACGCTTCGGCAATGAAACCATCTTCTGGCTTTAGCCTGATAAGTTCTTGAAATTTTTGGCCCAATTCGATATCGGAAGCCCCTGAACGCATGAAATCCCGGATATTGAATACGCCCCCGTCATATAGACAGGTCTTAATTTCGCCTTTGGATGATATTCTCAGGCGGTTGCAGGTATTGCAAAAAGTCCTGGAAAATGCGGGAATGATACCAATATTGCCCAAATAATCCGGAATTTGGTATAAGGTAGCTGTATCGCCATGATGATTGGGCATGGAGGCCATTTTCGAGTAATGGGCAATCAGGTCATTGTAGATATCGGTAGCGCGATAAAGGGCCTTGTTTTCCTTATAGCCTCCGTTAAAAGGCATTTCCTCAATAAAGCGTACTTCCACCGGATGTTTTCTTGTCAGTTCTGCAAGGGGAACGATGTCCTGAATGTTGATGCCCTGCATCACAACCACATTGAGCTTGACCTTAAACCCCTCGTCCAACAAGTTGTAAAAGGTATCGATTACTTCATGGAAGTCATCCCTTCGGGTAATTTGATGAAAACGGGCCTTATCCAAGGAATCGATACTAAGGTTGATCCTTGTAATACCCAATTCCTTTAATTTTGGTATATGTCGCTTCAGTAAGGTGCCGTTGGAAGTAATATGTATCGATTCATAGGCCGACAAGGCGGCTGTATGCTCCAAAAGCTTCATGAAGTCAGTCCGTAAAAAAGGTTCTCCTCCGGTAAATCTTACCTTTCGAAACCCCAACCCGCCCAATACCTTCAGCAAACGTGTAATTTCCTCATAACTGAGCAATTGCGCTTTGGGTTCATAGGGAATGCCTTCTTTGGGCATACAGTAGAAACACCGCAGGTTACAACGGTCCGTGATGGCAATGCGCACATAATCTATTTCCCTGTTGAACGAATCGGTCACCCTTTATGGCATTAAATGGTTATCTTAGAATAAGAAATGGCCTATATTTAGGACCATGGAAATATAGTCAAAATTAAACGATCCTTCAAAAATTACGTCTTGATCATTTGTTAATATGACCTTCGAACTCAAACAAATAATAAACGCTCTTAAAATTGCTGAAAAAAAAGGAATCAAAACCGTGATGGCCACTGTTGTGGCCTTGGAAGGATCTTCCTATAGAAGACCCGGAGTGCGCATGTTGATTCGGGAAGACGGTAAAATGATCGGTGCCGTCAGCGGCGGCTGTGTGGAAAAGGAAGTTTTTCGACAAGCGCTGGGCGTATTTGCCGATGATACCCCAAGGATGATGACCTATGATGGACGATATCGACTGGGATGTGAGGGTATTTTGTACATCCTGATCGAACCCTTCAGGCCCCCAGCAGCTTTTATGAATGCCTATTCAGAATCGATTCGGCTAAGAAATAAAATCAATGTCAAGGCGTATTATGTAAAGGACGAGGGTAAAAATGAATATCTCGGTTCTGTGTTCGGGTTTGGGAAAGACGTTTTTTCGTTGGGGAAAACTGGGTTGGAAAGGGAATCGATGGCCTTGTTCGAACAGGAGATGCAGCCTTGCTTTAAACTGATGATCATAGGCGCAGAGCATGATGCGGTTCAATTGTGCACCTTTGCAGCTTTGACAGGATGGGAAGTGGATATCGTGGCAGCGGCCGCCGAACAAAAGACCATCAAGGATTTTCCAGGTGCAAGGCAATTTTCTGCTGTGGAACCCGAATTTTTGGAAACAACCACCATAGATGCGCAAACCGCTGTTATTTTGATGACTCATAGTTACGTGCGCGACTTAAAGTATTTATTGGCGATATTAGATTCCCGGCCGTCCTATTTAGGGCTTTTAGGTCCCGCCAAAAGAAGGGAAAAATTATTGGGAGAGTTGATGGAAAGACATCCTGAACTGCCCGATGGCTTTTTCGACAGCATTCATGGTCCTGCCGGGCTAAGCATAGGGGCAGAAACCGCCCAAGAAATTGCGATCTCGATTTTGGCCGAAATCTTATCGGTGATCAGGAGGGAGAAACCCATATCGCTAAAAAACAAAAAAGGAGGTATCCACAGCTAATGGAAGGAGACCGAAGCATTGCCATTTTGATTTTGGCCGCCGGTGCATCCAAACGCATGGGCAGCATAAAACAGCTCTTGGCTTGGGCCGACACCTCACTTTTGGGACATGCGGTGAACACCGCAAAATCATCAAAAGCCAAGGAAACCATAGTGGTGCTGGGTGCCAATGCCAATGTCATAGACGCACAATTCAGTGCCGGGGAAATCCAGATTGTCATAAACGACAATTGGGCCTCGGGTTTGGGAAGCTCCATCGCCTCCGGAGTCGATTATATCATGGGTGGCGGGGAAAAGTATGATGCTGTACTGATCACCTTGGCCGACCAGCCCCTTATCGACACCCCTTATCTAGACCTTATGATCGAAACGGCATCGAAAGTAGATCAAAGCATAGTGGCAACGGCCTATGGTAATAAGGCCGGAGTGCCCGCTCTGTTTGGAAGTAAATATTTCGAAACATTGGTGGCTTTGGAATCGGAACAGGGGGCCAAAGAGGTGCTCAATCGGTTTAAAAGTGATATTTTTAGGCTCGACCCAGGCAGCAAGACCCTGGATATTGATACCAAGGAAGATTATGAGGCGTTTAAAAAAAAGTAAAGTGTTACTTTAGTTATATAACTATAAATATATGAAATACAACATATTCTATTTAATTATATTCTTATTTTTAACAGTGCCTTCCATAATGATGTCCCAAGACATGGGTTTTGAAGAATACAACCCGACCTCGACATTGGTGGTACCGGGCAATGAGATTGTTCGGGCTAAATTTCCATTTATCGATGTACATAGCCATCAACGCGTTATGTCGCCTGAAAGATTGAAGGAATTGATCCAGGATATGGACGGGCTCAACGAGGCAGTAATGGTCAATCTCAGTGGCGGATCGGGGGCCAACCTTCAAAAAATGATCGAGCACATCAACGAAAATTATCCCAATCGGTTTGCGGTGTTCGCCAATGTTGATTTCGATGGGGTGGGCAAGCCTGATTGGGCCGCAAATGCCGTTTCGCAATTGGAAGCGGATGTAAAAAATGGTGCAAAAGGATTAAAGGTGTATAAAAGTCTCGGACTGCGAAACCTGGATTGGGAGGGAAAACGGCTAGCGATCGATGACCCAAGATTAGACCCGGTTTGGGCCAAATGCGGCGAATTGGGCATTCCGGTGCTGATCCATACCGCAGATCCCAAATCGTTTTGGGACCCAATGGACAGCGACAATGAACGCTGGCTCGAACTGAAGACGCATCCCAGAAGAAAACGCTCGGATACCGACCCGGCGCCATGGCAGCAAATTATCGACGAACAGCACCGCATGTTCAAAAAGCATCCCGGGACCAAGTTTATCAATGCCCATATGGGCTGGTATGCCAACGATTTGGCGAAACTGGGACAACTTTTAGACGATATGCCCAATATGTCGGTGGGCATAGCTGCGGTCATTGCCGAATTGGGCCGTCAACCTAAAAATGCCAGGGCATTTTTTATAAAATACCAAGACAGGATCTTATTTGGCAAGGACAGTTGGCAGCCTTCTGAATTCCCGACTTATTTTAGGGTTTTGGAAAGCAATGATGAATATTTTCCGTACTATAAAAAATACCACGCTTTTTGGGCGATGTATGGGATGGTCCTCCCCGATGAAGTTTTGAAAAAGGTATACTATCAAAATGCCCTACGCTTGATTCCCGGTCTGGACCAAAACCATTTTCCCAAAGGGTGATTTCCATGGAATACCAAATATCGATGGTGCCAATTATCGATATAAACGAGATTGGTTCGCTACCTCAGAGGTATTCGAAGGGCCTTATTTCAAAATGGGCACCTCATCATCCTGTTCATCCCCGGTTCGATCATGTTCTTTTCCATAATCCTGAAAAATGCCACAAGACTGGGCCTTTTTGACCAAGGATGGCCTTTCATTCTTCATTTTTTTTGTCCAAGCTTCAATTTCTGGAGATAAATAGCCCATTTCTTTTAAAATAATATTTTCAGGGAACTAAGGCCCCAAGCGTAGTCTTTTTAGCAGGTCCCAACACATTTCGAAGATAAAGTTAGCTTCATGGCTCCGATTATTTTAATATTTTGATGACTATTTTGTGATTTTTTAGCGGTTAAGGTTACCAATATCATATAAGAAAACCCCAACAATGGTAAAGGAAGAGGCATTTGTTGAAATGATCAAGCAAAACGAGGGGGTTATTTTTAAAATAACGACAATTTATGCCGACAACGCCGATGATCAAAAAGACCTTTACCAAGACATTGTGTACCAACTTTGGAAATCGTTCGACAGCTTTCGGGAAGAGGCAAAAATAAGTACCTGGATGTATCGTGTGGCCATGAACACGGCGCTTACCCGCATCCGGAAAAAGAAAAGGCAGGGAAATCAGGTTTCCATTGATAAAGTAGTACTGCAGCAGACCGCGCAAGATGATTCGGGGTTCGAAGAACGGTTAAAACAGGTTTATGCATCCATCCACCAATTGAATGCGCTTGAAAAAGGATTGATATTATTACTGCTTGAGGGAAAGAATTATGCTGAAATCTCTGAAATCACAGGGCTTACGCCAAGCAATGTGGGCACGCGGCTCTCGCGTATCAAACAAAAATTGAAGTCGAAGATCAACAAAAAGTGAGTCTTATGGAATTGGAAGAAATTCAGGCAACCTGGGCCCAAATGGGCGAAAAATTGGAACATCAAAAAAAACTGACCGATAAAATCATTCTACAAATGACACAACAACGATATAGGGCCAAATTCAGTAAAATATCCATTTATGAATCCATAGGCGCAGCGATATGCTATGTGATGGCCTTTTACATTCTTGTACATTTTGGTAAGTTGGATACCTGGTACCTTGTGCTTTCGGGAATTTTCACCGTGTTATTTTTGTTTATACTACCGTTCCTGGTACTTCGTTCCCTGGTGAACCTCCAAGGGATAAATGTCGCCAATTCGAATTACAAGGAGACCTTGGTCAATTTTACCAAAGCCAAAGATCGATTGTTATGGCTGCAACGTTTGGGAATCTACCTGAATTTTTTGCTTCTGTTTTCGATACTCCCCGTTTTCGGAAAGATTATGGGAAACAAGGACATCTTTATGACAGACAGCACATGGGTCTGGTATGTCATCGGCATGGGCATATTTCTGGTTTTTTTTTCCAAATGGGGCTATGGTTGCTATAAGAGCATTACCAAAACGGCCGAAAATATCCTACAGGAAATGGAATAAGGAGGCTTAAAGATCATAAGACCACCAATTGTTTCTCGATATAGTCCTGTACCAGAAACCAGTTCATCTTCAAGACCAGGGCGGCCGAAGGTACATTGTCGTCCTCAATGGCCGAAATAATGGCCTCATGTTGGTTGTCGGAATTGAAGTAAAAAGACTCATCCGACATAAAGGCCTTTTCATACAGAAAGACCCGCGTTCTTAAATCGTTCAAGATTTGCTGTGCCACCGTGTTTTTGTAATTTTTGGTCAACTGTTGATGGAAGTTCATGTAAGCATTGATCCGGTCGAGCGGCTCTTCCGCGGTTTGTATCAACTGCTGTTGAATCCTGAGTTTTGAGATGGTTTCTTTGTCAAATGTCGATTCTTCCAAGGCGAGCACTTCGAGCTGAGCCACTATTTCGTAGAGGTTCTTCGCCTCCACATGGCTCAATTCCTTTATAAAAAACCCACGGTTTGGAATAGCCTCTATTACCTGCGATTGTTGCAGCTGGGTAAGGGCTTCCCGTATCGGGGTAACACTGACGTTCAATTGCCTTGCGAGCGCAGCAAGATTTACCGATTGCCCTGCATTCAGTTTGCCTTCACGCATCTGCTGTAACAGATATTCCCGAACCTGGTCTCTGAAAATGGTCTTGGTGATCATAATTCAAAAATAGTATATCGTATACGATTATAACAGTTTCCTTTTAAAAATATTGTTCGGCCATTTCAGCAGGTTCAAGCCTGTGTTGAACGAAAGCCAAGCTGAATTGGCCGAAGATGTTGCTAGTTTTACTATCTTTTCGTGCTATTGCCAAAGAAAATGAAATTACCAAAGCTGCTTTCTGGGTTTTTCGGGTTTTTAGCTTTGATCGTTTCCGGACAAGTACCGGGATGCACCCAATTGATAACACCTGCCGATGGCGCCACTAACGTCGCCGAAACCATCGATTTGGAGTGGGATCCGGCAATGGGGGCGACCGAATATTATATCAATGTGGGGACGGGTCCGGGCGGCACCGATATTTTGGACAATGAATATGTGGGAATCAATACCTATATAGATCTGCCCGACGACCTGCCTAATTTACAGACCATTTATGTTTCAATTGTACCATCGAATGCCGGTGAACGGAACGAAGATTGTACGGAAACCAGCTTCACAACCAGAGCAAATTCTCCCCCCAGATGTACGGACATTATCAATCCATTCAATGGTGACGCCTTGGTCTCGACTACCGCAAACATTACCTGGATACGCGATTTCAGTGCTACGGGCTATTTGATGACCGTTTATGAGAAAGATCCGAATGGCATCCTCATCTGGGACAGGGTCGATGTCGGTAACGGCACCAACGCCAAGCCGCCCGATTTTAAACCGCGTACCCGCTACTATATTACCATAATACCCTACAAT
>JBATHI010000239.1:0-10166 GCA_049666645.1 Flavobacteriaceae bacterium
TTAATGGTTCTTGCCTGGTCCCAGCTCATCAATTGCCATCCCATGAAACCGAATACCATCTGCTCCAAAATGAACCACAGGATCAAGAAACCCAGGGCGAAGGCAGACCGTTTTACCAGAATCCCCAAAAACAAACAGAAGGCATAAAACCCGACCAACTTTACAAAAAAGGCGAGCATGAATTCCAGATCTGAAAAGATGATCGAGACTTCGTTATAATCGGAATAGATCAATCCCAATACCATCGAAACGGCAAAGACGAAAATTGATGAAATCAAGGCAAAAGCGACTACGGTCAGGAATTTGGAGAGGATAAATTCCTTTTTTGACAGGCCGTCAATCAAATTCTGTTTGATGGTTTTGTTGCTATATTCATTCGACATCATCGATACGATCACAATCGCAAGAAAAAGCTTAAATATGGCCGCCACATAGGTATTGAAGTGCCAGATATAGGGGAAATTGAAAATTCCTTGGTCGGCCAAATGGAATTTTACAGGCCCGATATCGAATTTAATGGCCGCGATCAAGGCGATGGAAGTCAAGAGCACAAAATAGGAGACAATCAAAAACCTACTGGCCCTGTTGTTCCATAATTTGATGTATTCAATTTGTAATAATCGCCACATAGTTCGGTCAGTTAGGCTTGTTTTTGGTCAAAGTCAGAAACTGCTCCTCCAAACTTTCTTTTCTTTTGACCAAATGGGAGAGCACGATGCCCTGTGAAAACATGATTTTGTTAAATTCTGCTGCGCCGATCTCTTCTTTGAGGAATGCGGTGATCAATCCGTTGTCCTCCTTGACCAACCCGAAGCTGGCATGGCCGTTCAAGAATTTGAGAAGTTCTTCCGTTTGCGCCGATTTGAGTTCAAAAAACCCATGGGTGGCCAACATGCCATCGACCTTTCCAGAATATAATTTTTCACCTTTTCGAAGGATGACCACATGGCTGCATACCTTTTCCACCTCATCCAAAAGATGGGAGGCCAACAAAATAGTGGTTCCTTCTGCGGCAATTTTTTTGATGATTTCCCTGATCTGATGTATTCCTTGGGGATCTAGTCCGTTCGTAGGTTCGTCCAAAATCAATATTTCAGGCTCATTCAGCAATGCGGATGCAATGGCAAGCCTTTGCTTCATGCCCAGGGAATAGGTGCGGAATTTACTGTCTTTTCTATCCAATAAGCCCACCAATTCCAATTTTTCCTCGATCTTATGGTCAGATACTTCTTTGATCTTACAGACCAACTTAAGGTTTTGAACGGCCGACATATAGGGATAGAAATTGGGTCTTTCGATGATGGCGCCTACTTTTTTCAAGGCATCGTGGGTAGTAATCGCACCATCGAACCATGAAAATTCGCCTGCCGTTTTGTTCACCACGTTCAAAACGATGCCCAAAGTGGTCGATTTACCACTCCCATTGGGTCCAAGGATACCGTAGACGGTGCCTTTCTCTATACTGAACGAAAGGTCCTTGACCGCGGTCAGGGCCCCATATTTTTTTGTAAGGTGGTTTACTGAGAGAATCGTTGACAAAGGAGACGGGATTTTGGAGTGTTTCTGCTAACTTGACGAAGAAACCTTAGATTTGTTACATCTTAATCGCAATTATGTCTGAAGAAAGATTGATGTCAAAGAAGAAACCGGCTTTTCCGGTGAACGAAAAGCTCGACGAATATTTGCACCAGTACAACCGTAAAATCGAGATTCCCATATTCTATGAAGACCTGCTCCGTTTTGCGGGCAGTGTGGTGGTCTATGACGCCAATGAGGAAGATACGCTCTGGGTGAGGGTGTACTATTCGCAGTATGACCGCATGGAAATCGACCAAAGTCTTAAAAAGGTTTACTCCATCCTGCATTCCGATGGCAGCAACAGCATCAATCCCTATTTGAACGTCGATGCGGTAGATTATTGCACTTTTGGGAATTCCAAACCCTTTCGGATCAAAATCAGGAACATCCTTAACGACAACTTCACGTATTTCTATGTGAAGAGAACGGATGCCTCCAGGGTTTACGGGCTGGAATTGGAGCACATGTTATCGCCCTATAACCTCAACTTCCTCGTTTACAAGGATACTTTGATCGAAGAGCATATCGCAGGGATTCCTGGCGATGTTTTTATCCGTGACTTTCTTCCGAAATGCGACGCTTCGGAAAAAGCGCAACTGGCCAAGGAATTCGTAAAATTCAATGAACGCTGCATGATTCGACTCTTGGGCGATATGCGCTCCTACAACTATGTGATCGTACCTACCCATGATTTTGACCAAGTGGTCTATAAGATCAGGGCCATCGACTTCGATCAACAGTGTTATGAGGGCAAGTTAAAGGTATACCGACCCCAATTTTTTAAGGAGAATTTCCAAATGGTGGAACTGGTGCGCAGCAAACTGCAAAAACACTCGGTCGATCAGTACAAGGTGGAAGAACGATCGATCGTGGCGAAGCGCATCCTCAGTTCTGGAAACCGCATTAAAAAGTTAAGGGAAATCTGCAAACACGATACCATTTCAAATCCAGAGAACATCGGTAAACTGGGAGAAGAAATCTATGCCCTTACCTTGGATGTCAAGTTCAAAAGGTGCAAAAAAATGGGGCAGATCCTGGATTTGGCGCTCGATTTTGTCAAACGCAATTATGAGAACGTAAGTTTGAAGCAGATCATCGAAAGCAAGTTCTAAAGAGATCGTCCTCCAACTTAAAGCACCCATAAGCCCAACCCCTTAGTTTTGTTGCAAAAATATACCAAAGAATTTCGTTACAATATCAAACTGGCCGTGCCCGTGATCATGGGCATGCTCGGCCATACTTTTGTGGTCTTTGCCGATAATGTCATGGTCGGGCAATTGGGCACCGCCGAACTCGCCGCCGTCTCCTTGGGGAATAGTTTTGTTTTTATCGCAATGTCACTGGGCATTGGATTTTCCACGGCCATTACCCCTTTGGTGGCCGAAGCCGATGGTGCGGGCAATAAAGCAGATGCCAAAAGCGCACTAAAACATGGCTTGGTGCTCTGTACCCTGTTGGGCCTGTTGTTGTTTTTCATCATTCTTGCGTGCAAACCGCTTATGTACCTGATGGAGCAACCTCATGAAGTGATTGCCCTAGCCTTGCCCTATATCGATCTTGTGGCCTTCTCCTTGGTCCCGTTGGTTATTTTTCAGGCTTTTAAACAATTTTCCGAGGGCCTCTCCCAAACCAAATATCCCATGTATGCCACAATTTTGGCCAATGTGATCAATATCGCACTCAATTATATCCTTATTTTCGGCCATTTCGGATTTCCGAAAATGGGCTTGATCGGGGCAGCGTTGGGTACTTTGATTTCACGAATTGTCATGGTCTTTCATCTGTGGTACCTATTAAAGCGGCGGCCGAAATTCCATGACTATGTCACCCAGCTCGATTTTAGGGCCATTGAAAAGAAGGTGATGGAAAAAATAATCGGATTGGGGTTTCCCTCCGCTTTGCAGATGTTTTTTGAGGTGGCCATTTTTACGGCGGCCATATGGTTGAGTGGCGTTTTGGGCAAAAATGCCCAGGCGGCGAATCAAATTGCCCTGAATCTCAGCAGTATGACCTTTATGTTCGGTATGGGTCTCGGCGTGGCGGCCATGATCAGGGTGGGGAATCAAAAAGGAACGGGCGATTTTCGGAAGTTGCGCCGCATCGCGCAATCAATTTTCTTGCTGACCTTGCTGATCGAGGTGGTCTTCGCTGCCTTATTTTTGCTGGGAAGGTACTGGTTTCCTACCCTCTATCTGGATGTGACCGATCTGTCCAATATGGCCGATAATAATGAGGTTATCCTATTGGCGGCGAAACTGCTTCTGGTGGCGGCATTTTTTCAGATATCGGATGGTACGCAAGTCGTGGTGCTGGGAGCACTTCGTGGCCTACAGGATGTTAGGATACCCACTTGGATTACCTTTGTGGCGTATTGGTTGATCGGCTTTCCCATTTCCTATTATTTGGGACTGCATACCGATCTGAAGAGCACGGGGATATGGATCGGGCTTTTGACAGGGCTATCGGCATCGGCGATTATGTTGTATATTCGGTTTAATTACCTGACCAAAAAGTTGATCCGTTCATAGGGGTTAAGCACTCTGTATGGTAAGGGTCTGGAATAATGGAATGAGGACTCCGAATGGGGTTTACGCACCATATGGGGCAAACAGGGGCTTTTAATAAATGACATCAAATGGAACTACCAAAATTTTTGTTGGGCGATAATACCGATTTTCCAACAGCTCTTTTTATTGTGCATACCGAGTATCCGCGTTTCATCCTCAATTTGGAAAACGATGAGGTGGAATGGCTCGAAGACTTTACTTCCGAAGACGAGAAAGAGCTCGAAGCGGAAACCGAAAACCTCATACAGCAGGCCACCGATTTTTATGATAGGGAGGTGTCGCGTTACGACGAATGAACGCCATGATTGAAAACCTTCTACAGCTGGATAAGGAGCTTTTTCTTTTCTTGAACCAATTGGGAAATGAATCCTGGGACGGTTTTTGGCTTTTCCTGTCCAATAAGTTCAGTGCCATTCCGCTTTACGCGCTGCTCTTGTTCCTTTCCTACCGGACTTTCGGGATCAAAGCTACGGTACTGCTCTTGGTTGGTGTTGCCATTTTGGTTTTGGTAAACGACCAGCTCGCAAATTTTTTCAAGTATGGATTAAAACGACTTCGGCCATGCTATGACCCCGAGGTGCAGGATGGCATGCGACTGGTTCAAGGGTATTGCGGGGGTAAATTTGGTTATTTTTCTGCCCATGCGGCCAATTCGGCCGCGTTGGCTTGTTTTTTTACCCTATTACTGAAATCCAAAATACATAGGATCGGCATTCCATTGATGGGCTGGGCCTTCATGGTTGCCTACAGCAGGATCTATATCGGGGTCCATTATCCATTCGATGTGCTGACCGGATTGGCCGTTGGCTTGTTTTTTGGATGGGTATTTGCCAAGTTATATATCTTTGCCCTACATAAGTTCCATTTATGATATCCAATATCAGGTATTGGTTTTTATTGTCACTTGTATTTCTGGTGTACCTGACCGGAATGTTCGCCACGCTTTTTGAGAACGACTCTGCACAATTCTCCGTGATGGCGATGCGCATGGTTCAGGAAAATGACTTTTTGAGCCTATTTAAGGGCCCTGAAGAATATTTGGACAAACCGCATCTGCATTATTGGCTGGCAGCAATTGCCTTTAAAATTTTCGGATTGCACGACTGGGCCTACCGGATACCTGCCCTTTTGGCGACCCTCTTGGGTGCTTACAGCTGTTATGGATTGGGGAAATTGCTCTATGATAGGGATACCGGAAAGCTGGCCGCCTTGATATTTATGACTTCCCAAACCATCATCCTATCGGTCATCGATGTACGCACCGATGCCGTACTCACCGGTTTTTCCATTTTGGCCATATGGCAGTTGGCGGCCTATATTGAAACAAAAAAACTGAAGCACATCGCTTTGGGCGCCTTTGCGGCAGGCATGGCATTTTCCACCAAAGGGCAAATAGCCCTGTTGGTGGTAGCATTTCCCATTATCTGTCATTTGTACTTCACCAGAAAATGGAAGCGGTTATTCAACTGGCGGGTACTTGTCGCTGTTTTGGTTTTTGTGGTATCGATCGCTCCCATGCTCTATGCCTATTATCATCAATTCGATCTGCATCCTGAACAGATCATCAGGGGCAGGGGGGGTCGCAGCGGGCTGTTCTTTATTTTTTGGGAGCAGAGTTTTGAACGCATGAGCGGGGAGGGCATAGGGAAGAACAGCAGTGACTATTTCTTCTTTTTCCATACTTATCTTTGGGTGTTTTTACCTTGGACGGTCTTGGGACTGGTCGCCTATTTGACGCGGGCAAAGCAGCTGATAAGGTGGCGTTTCCGGTACCGGCCTGGGAGCGAATTGCTTACCTTTGGGGGCATAACGCTCATCTTTATCGTCATCAGTTTTGCACAATTCAAACTGCCCCATTATCTAAACATCTTGATGCCCTTATTTTCAGTGCTTACCGCATCATATCTTAACGGCCTGTATCTAGATTCCCGTAGCAAAACCATCAAGTTGATGCTTGGCATTCAATATTTTATCTTGGGCGTGGTCTTCATTGCGGTTTCCTTTGTCGTTTTTTTCGTGTTCAAATTGGAAAGGCCCATCGACTACGTTTGGATGTTTGTACTGGGGTCGTTGGCCATTTACTATTGCTTGAAAAGGGAAGCCTATTTTCCAAGGATCATTACGGTTGCCGCCTTCAGTGCCATTGCATTGAATGCGGTCTTGAACGCCCATTTTTATCCGGCCTTGTTGAAGTACCAGGCTGGAAGTGAAATGGCCAAGCGCATCGCCAAAGAAGAAATACCGGTCGATAAAATTTACAAACTGTCTGAAAGATACACTTGGTCAATGGACTTTTACAACCAAAGGCCGGTAATCATCTCATCGATCGGAGAGATCAAGGACCTGAAGAATATTTGGGTGTACCTTACCAATGAAGAATTGAACGAGTTGCGCAAGCTGGGATTTGATTGGGATCGGCAGTTCACCGAAGAAGATTTTAGAATTACACGACTGCAGGCCAAGTTTTTAAACCCTTCCACCAGAAAAAAGGTGCTCGAAAAGATGCACCTGATCCATATCCAATGAAAGGAATTGCAATTTCTTGGGAATCGGAGTGGTATCTGGAACCACGACAATGGGTCCATTGCAAATGCCCTAGTGGTTTTCATAAACCTGTAATTCGGGCTTTTTGAAATGATACAGGATGCCGAATAAGGACACCAGCGCAGTTATGATGAAAAATTCCATACTGATTCCGACCGAGGTATTTTCATCAAGTCCCAACAACTTCGCCCCATAAAAGAAGGTGACCTCCCTGCTCCCGATGCCGCCAATGGTCAATGGCAGTACCGATACGATGGAAGAAATCAGGAAAATAAACAAATAGGAAAGTTGGTTCTCCTCGACGTTCAATGCCATCAAGATAAAATAGGCACTGGCCAACTGGGCCAATTGCACCAAGGCCGCATAGCCGATCGAACCCCAGAACACCGGATAGACCTCGCCGAAGTATTTTTTGTTCGACCTCCAAAAAATGAGTGCCGACATGAAGCCCAGTACCGCTATGGTTGCCTTGAACATGCTAAGTTCTGATTGCGGGAGCAGCAAGGCGAGCGAACAGGCATATACCCATAATAACAGTAATCCGCTTAACCTATCGAGCAGCAACACAGCAACCACGCGTTTCGTATTCACCCCAAATTGTCGCTTGATAAGGTATCCTTTGTAGGCATCGCCCCCAATGCCGCCAGGCAAAAAGAGGTTATAGAACATGCCGAGCAGGTAAAGCTTGAGATTGCTGTTCTGGGTGAGCCTTACCTTTAGTTGATGAAAATACAGGTTGAGCCGATAGGCCGACAAGATTTTTGAGGCCACAAAAAGGACAAGGGCCAGCACCAATGGAAGCGGTTTCGATTTCTGCAGTGTTCTCAGAACCACCCCCAAATCGATTTTCGTGAAGATAAAATAGACCAGCGTAAGACTGATCGAGATCTTTAGGGCGGTGATCCAATGCTTACGATGCCAAGCCACCTATGGTCACTTTTTTGATGCGATACGGTCTCTTTTTCTGGGATTCATAGTAGGTACGTATCAAGAGCTCCATCACGATGCCTATGGTAAATAGCTGAATCCCCGCCAGGATGAACATGAGACCAAAGATCAATAATGGCCTATTGCCGATATCCTGACCCAAATAAAATTTTACAAAAAGGAGATAGATGTTGATGAAAATACCCAACAATATCAATAAAAAACCGAAGATTCCAAAAAGGTGGATTGGGCGTTGGAAGTATTTACGGATAAAGAGCAACAGCATCATGTCGGCCACCACCTTGAATACCCTTTCCAGTCCGTATTTTGAAACCCCGGCATGGCGGGCATGGTGTTTCACGGGCACCTGTTTGATCTGTGCCCCTTCTAAATAGGCCAATAGATTAATAAATCGGTGCATTTCACCATATAGGTTCAATTCTTTGGCGATATCTTTGGAAAAGATTTTAAGGGCACAACCGTTGTCCTTAATGTCCAATTTGGTCACACGGCGCACTAAAAAATTGGCAATTTTTGAAGGAATGGTCTTGACAAAGGAATCCTTTCTTTTTTGCCGGATACCGGTCACCACATCATATTCCCCGGAAACCATATGGGACAACATCTGCGGAATATCGCCCGGATCGTTCTGTAGGTCGCCATCCATGGTAATGACATAATCGCCACTGGCGTGGTCGATACCCGCCGCCAGGGCCAGACTCTGCCCATAATTCTTTTTGAGCTCGATCAGGTGCACCTTTTTATCACCCATCCCGTTGACCGTCTTTCGGGTGGCATCCTGCGAAAAATCATCCACATAAATGATTTCATATCGATAGCCCTCAAGGCTTTCGTGGATTTTTTGGGTCAAAAGCACCACGTTATCTGCTTCATTATAAAGTGGTATGACAATGGAAAGCAGCTCGGTGGTGATGGGAGTCATTTATTGGCGGTGTTGCTCGCGGCAAAGTTATGGTTTTTATTTAAGTTCTTTTTTTTGGAGTTGCAGCAGTATTTCGGCCGCCTTAAATGGCGATATTTTGTAATCCATCACTTGCTGGGTAAGTGTTTCCAATTTCGATTTTATTTTTTTGCTTTCGTAAAAATCGCGTTTCAATTGTTCCTCGATTGTCTGGTGAAGCCAATCCCGGTTTTGCAGCTTTCTTTTTTGTTCCAAATGACCACTTTGCCGGACCCCATCCAAATAGGTTTCTATCATGGCCCATAAGGAGTCCATCCCTTTGTTCTCTAGGGCTGAACACAATTTGACCTGGGGTTTCCATCCATTTTCCTTCGGAGGGTAAAGCTGCAGTGCCCTTTTGAAATCCACGCCGGCGCGCTTGGCCCGCTCAACATTGTCCCCATCCGCTTTATTGATGGCAATGGCGTCGGCCATTTCTATGATGCCGCGTTTTATACCCTGAAGTTCATCCCCGGCACCGGCCAGTTTAAGCAACAGAAAAAAGTCGACCATACTGTGCACGGCGATTTCGCTTTGGCCCACACCAACGGTTTCCACCAAAATGATATTGAAACCTGCGGCCTCGCACAGGATGATGGTTTCCCTTGTCGCCCTCGCCACGCCGCCCAGGGAATCCCCTGCCGGGGAGGGCCTTATAAAAGCGTTCGGATGTTTGGCCAGCAATGGCATCCGGGTTTTGTCGCCTAAAATACTGCCCCTGTTTTGGCTACTGCTGGGGTCTACAGCAAGTACGGCCACCCTATTTCCCTGTACCAATAAATTGATGCCCAGGGTTTCGATAAAGGTGCTTTTGCCTACGCCCGGCACCCCGGTGATTCCGATTCGATTGGATTCTTTTTTTTGGGAAATACAACCTTCAACTACCCGATTGGCAAGTGACGCATCATCTTTTTTCAAGCTTTCCACCAAGGTGATCGCCCTTGCCAATAGGGTTTGGTCACCGGACAGGATTCCTTTCAGCAATTCCTCCACGGAGGGTAAATGCTTTCTCTTTTCCCGTATCCTGGAAATGTTTCCACGATTGCTATGACGGTGGGTTTCCAAGTTTAGTTGCTCAAGGGAACGGTAATCTTGGTCTGATCCCAGGATAAACTCATGTTCAACTGGCCGTAATCTTCGAATTCGATCGTGAACGATTCGATAGGTTGAGCGACGGAGGAAGAGGGCACTTCCACCTGTACAACGTCCTTGGTGGCATCCCTGGCGGTATCCTTCCCGCCGCTCAACAGCGTAACGCCCCAATCGGGGACTTCTTTATTGAAAACCACGCTCCATTGCTGCTCGCCAGGAATGGTCCAGAGCGAATAGGTTCCCGCGGGAAGCACCTTGCCCATGACCCTCAAATCGGTGGCGGTGGTAAAAGTGGTCGGCTCGTTGGCACCCGTTCTCCAAACCGTATTATAAGGGACCAATTCACCGAAAATGACCCTGCCTTTTTTAAAGGGACTTGAATAATGTACCGAAAGGTCAAGTCCGTTTTTGGCATAGGTGGCTGTTTTTTCAGGACTATTTTTTTTGGTCTGTTCCCTCATATAGGGCATTCCAAAAAAGAATCCGAGCAAACCAAG
>JBATHI010000240.1:0-5033 GCA_049666645.1 Flavobacteriaceae bacterium
TGGCTTCCCCGGACACTGGTGAAAATCCCTTGATTTCTGGCAAAAACAAAAATAGGCCAGGTCTTTACCCCAAAAAGGTCATTGGGGAGTTATCTTTTTCTGTAGTGTAGCGAACACGGGCGTGAAAAACGCGGGAAGCCCTGGACCGCGTTCAGCCCGTGCGAGCAGTTCCCAGGAGCGCCAGCGAATGGGAAACACCTAACGAAAAAGTGTCCTTTTTGCGCTTCTTTTTGGACAAGCAAAAAGAAGCAAAACAAAAAACAGAAATAAAAATGCCCTGCCCGACACTCGGGCACATTTCAATCATACCCAATACGATCCCGTATGGTCCCATCCTCTCTATGGATGATCACATCGGCCTTGTATTTTCTGGCCAGGCGTTTTGCCTTATTGATGGCCGTATCCTGCAGGCGGTGTTTGGAGGTGATACGTTTGTTCCCCTCACGCCTTACGGCCCAACCGTCATCATACGGTACCACGTGTTGGTGCCAGGTCCTTCCTCGTTTGCTTTGCCGGCTGCTCTTAAAAAAGGCCTCGACCAGTTCGCTCAAAATATGTATCCAAGAACTGGATTTGTTGCTTTCGGGCATGTTGCATTTTTTTTGATTCACCCTAAGATACTGTTTTCGACAATGAAATTACTTAATGCTCCGGTTAACTCTATAGGCCAGCCCCCCTTGGCAGGTTAAACTTCTCGCCCTTGGCCGTAAACGGCAAAAACCTCAGCGACTGCTGAGGTTTTTGGATTACTTTGTGGTCCCACCTGGGCTCGAACCAGGGACCACCTGATTATGAGTCAGATTATTTTGCTTTTCATTTGTTAACATTTATTTTCTTATGTTCTGATTATCAATATTTTATGATTTTTTATTTTGTAACTGTTTGCATATAATTTACCTTTAATAGGCAATTTGTTGTACCTATGTTGTACCCATTATTAAAATTCAAATGGTTAATGTCAAGACAATCTTACGAAAAAAGAAGCTTTCAAATGGTAATTATCCAGTCTGTCTTAGGATAACTAAAGACCGAAAATCCAAATATTTCAAAACCATATTTAACGCAAACGAAGATGAATGGGATCACAATGCCGGAAAGTTCAACAAACGGAATCTAAATTACCTCCAGAACAATCGTTTGTTGCATAAATTTCAAGATAGGGCATTAAAAATTATTGGGGAACTCAACATTGAAAGAGATGATTTTTCATTAGACGATTTTGAAAAAAAATATCGCGTTGAATCAAATCCTGTTGAACAAAATATCTTTTATTTCTGGGACGAGATTATCGGCGAAATGATTTCAGCAGGCAGAACAGGGAATGCTAGAGCAAATAAGGATACTTTCCACTCTTTACATTTATTCAATAAAACCACTAGACTCACATTTAAAGATATTACTCCCACATTCCTTAGTAAGTACGAAGTTTTTTTACGGTCTAGAGGTGGCAGCGATGGCGGTATTGGAGTACGAATGAGAGCGATTAGGGCACTTTTTAACTTTGCTATCGAAAGAAAGATAGTCCAGGAAGAGTTGTATCCTTTTCGTGCGTACAAGGTCTCTAAATTAAAGGGCAAGGGGCTTAAAAAAGCTTTAAGCATAAAGCAGATAAAGAAAATCGTAAGTCTTGATTTGAAAAAACATCCATTATTGACTAATAGCCGCAATTACTTTGTTTTCAGTTTTTATACCAGAGGTATGAACTTTGCGGATATGATGAAGTTAGAATGGAATGCCGTTGACGACGATAAAATTTGCTATACACGATCTAAAACCAAAGGAAACTTTATGGTGAAAATTCTTCCACCTGTACGGGAAATCCTGAATTTCTACCACAAGTATTCTTTGGACACAAAATATGTTTTTCCGATTCTTTTAAAGGATGATTTGACCCCATCCCAACTAGAGAACCGAAAGCATAAAACGCTACAGCGCTACAATAAAGACCTAAAGGAAATTGCTCAAATCTGTGGCATTGACAAAAATATTAGCAGCTACGTCGCCCGTCATAGCTTTGCAAATTGTCTAAAACAAAAAGGAGTTGCTACTGATATAATCAGCGAATCTATGGGGCATCAAAACTTGACGATTACCCAGGCGTATTTGAAAGAATTGGATAGTACGGTTTTGGATGAGGCTAGTGAGTTGTTGCTCTGAAAGCAGTTTTTAAAAGAGTTTTTTACTTATTAAGTATACTAAAATATACCTTATTTATATATACACCCATAAAGTATAATATATTATACTTTAAAAATTACATCTAAACGCTTTGAATAATTTTGCTGCCTGTTGTTTCGGTATGCCTGCTTTATCAGCGTAGATGTTCCAATTTGAAATCACCTTAGAAATTCTATCAATCTCCTCTTTACTTTTCTTATAATTAATTTTATCTCCTACCATCAGTAGATCTTCCAAAGTAATGTTATCACGCTTTCCGTTAATTGTCATTTGATGGTTATTGGTCCAAATACCCGAAGGGTTATAGGCATAAGTCATATCATAAGCAGGGGAAAGATGCCATTTGCCTCTTTTATCCATCAAAAACGAAATGTTCTTGGTATGGTCGTCTTGGTTCCTAGCCGCTACATTAAAGACAATTCTTTTGAATAATTTAATGGCGTCAGATTGGGGAAGGCTTAGTTTTCTCATGACGTCGAACGCATCTTCATACCCATAAACACCAGGTTTTTTATAATCAAAATGTGCCATGGAGCACAAGGTTTGCATATGCAGTTTTTCGTTGTTTCCGATTCTGTCAAAACGTTTGGTCATAAAATGTGCGCGCCCGTTTTCTTCAAGAAGTTCAGAAGGCATCATATCTATACCACAATCGACGGCCATTAAATAATAAGCATATTCGATTCTCCCATAACCCGTAAGGTCGCCCAATTCTTCATTAGTTACCCCATCAAATTTTAGGAGATAATGCTCAAAGCCTTTAGGAACGGCCCCCTGACCAGAACGGATCTCCTTGGTTTTTTGGTTATAGCATATAATTGCTTTGGCCCGCTGCCCACCAGCGGAAGTTCCCACTTTTATCAATTCATTTAGCTCCTCTGTCTGTTCGATAGTTAGGCTTAACTTCTCCCTTTTGGTCAGGATCATTTTTGAAAGTTCAACAAGCTTGTCAACCTTAATGATTGAGGCACTGTCATAGCCTAATTTTCTGGCGGGTTCGAACTCTAAAGCCCCCATCCCTCTCTTCCCAATGTAAAGGAGTCTGTCTAATGGAGAAAAATCAGATCTCTTAATAGAATTTAGAACCAACCATTGATCAATAAGGGTATTGCCGAAATCATCTGGAAGGACATCCGAAAGCATCCCTGGCAAACCCTTATAAGTCTCTTCGTTCAATGATGGAAAATTATAGATTTTTCCTTTTGAGCTTTTTATTGGCATATGAAGTGGGGAAACATCCAATTGTTGGCTTAAGAAATCGTTAAAAAACTCAAAGGAGCCAAAGTTGAGATCTGTGTCCCAACTAAGTGCGCCAAGCTCTTTGCCCCATAGGTTTATTTTGATGACATCTACCATTCGGACTTTTCATTTTCAGTAGTTTCACTACCGGATGCACGTTCTCTTTCCTTGCCTTTTAACTTTAGAAGTTCAACAGGACTAATACCAGGTTCAGGCAAGAATTTATCCAGTGCGTCCAAATCTTGTAGTTGTCTAAGAATCTGTATCAACGTTATGATCTTGGAATTGCTGCCCGATTCAAAATTTTTAATAGTCTGTACATGTACCCCCGCTTTGTCCGCTAATTCCTCTTGGGTCATATTCACATTTAGCCTGCGTTGTCGCACTCTTCTTGTGAGTTCTTGTAAAATTTGTTTATCTGATGAATTATTAAAATTCATAAATGTCTTTTGTGTATATTTTATTATACTTTACATACAAATGTAGTCATAAAGTATAACATATTATACTTTAAATAAGATACATTTAGTTATATTGGATGTTTTGAATTTGACATTCCTAGTACCAAATCTTACCAAAACTTAACTGCGCATGGATCCTGTGGAATTTTTGTAGTGTTCCTGCGGATAAGCGTCAAGCAAAAATTCCATAGGGCGCACCCTACTTTTGATTTGGGATGCTATCCCGTTTTTTCGACCCCTTTTGAAAATCCTTATAAATTATGGGGTGGTCATCAAAGTAGTTTTTTAATTGATGGACCCCAGCTTCTTTTCCCTTAGTATACGCTTGTTTCGTCCTGTTCTCGAACTGGATAAAGTGATGGCCAAAATAGCTGAGGGAAACGACGGTCACGATGAATGCCGCACAGAACAGGGCGAAAATCCATCTGGGAATTAATTTTCCCTTGTTGATCTCCGCATGGATTCCCCTAAAGGTAGTATTATGGTCTTCCATCGTTCTATCCGCTTGTCTTAGATGTTCCCTTACATAATATTCGATGATGGATGTATCCGCTTTGTTATCGAGGTCCTTCAGGTCTTCCAATCGCTTTTCCAGTTTAGCGATCAACGCGTGTACCCCATTGATCTCTTCGGTCAGGAGTTCCATCATTTCGTCCATGTTCTTCATGCCATACTTTGTTTTAGGTTAAATTTCCATACCAAGGCCCATCGTTTTTTTGACGGCCATCTTAAGGCCCTGCTTGGCCAGCCCTGCCGCTAGGTTCACACTGAGCTGCGTGGTCTTGCCCAAAAGGTTGACGGTATTCGTTTTGGATGTACGGATGCCCATTTCGGTATTCTTGGATATCTGCGCCGCAAGATTGGCCCCCGACATGGAACGGTGCACTTCGCTGCCCTTCAAATTGTGGCCTTGGTACTCGAAGCGGAACCCCTGCAGTCTGTTCGCTTTGTTGATGCAAGGGATCACTCTGACCTCCCTTTGCTTCATGGCGTTGATGTACCGGTCGAAATCCTTGGGCCGGTCCTGCGCCATGGTTTTTTCATGCAGGGACCTTATTTCCGATCGCACCCTTTGCAGGTCGTTCAGCCGTTCCCGTTGCACGTCCCTTGCAGTGGTCAGTCCCATCTCCTTGGCCACCTCATGGGCCTTCTGTT
>JBATHI010000241.1:0-6851 GCA_049666645.1 Flavobacteriaceae bacterium
ATCAGTAAGGACAGGGTCAACTTACATGAAATCGTACAAGATGCCATCGATCATGTGGAACTCATCGTTAAGGATAGGCAAGGTTATATCAATTCGCATTTCAATGCGGAACGCAGCGAGGTATTGGCGAACGAGATGCATTTTACCAATGTCATTGTCAACATACTCGACAATGCGATAAAGTATTCACCAGAAGCCCCTAAAATCGATGTGTACACCGAAGTGGCCAAAAATTTTATCGTCATAAAAATAGAAGATCAGGGGGCCGGGATGAGCAAAACGGTGCTGAAAAAGGTTTTTGAGCAATTCTATAGAGAACCAACAGGTGATATTCATAACGTAAAAGGCCACGGCCTTGGTCTTGCTTATGTTAAGAAAATCGTAGAGGACCACCAAGGGGAGGTCTATGCAGAAAGTGAAAAAGGAAAAGGCAGCACTTTCTATATAAAAATGCCTTTAATTTAAAAAAATTATGGAAACAGTAAACAAGAAAATACTTTTAGTGGAAGACGATCCCAATTTCGGCATTGTGCTTAAAGACTATTTGTCGATGAACGATTTTGACGTCACTTTGGCCAAAAATGGGATGGAAGGATTCGAAAAGTTCAAGAAAGACACCTTTGATATTTGCATCCTAGACGTGATGATGCCTTATAAGGATGGCTTTACACTTGCCAAGGAAATTCGGGAGAAAAACGAAAACGTGCCCATCGTATTCCTTACGGCAAAAACCATGAAGGAAGATGTTCTCAAAGGATACAAGGCAGGGGCCGATGACTATTTGAATAAGCCGTTCGATTCTGAGGTACTCTTGATGAAATTGAAAGCAATACTTCAAAGAAAGTCATCCAACACATTGGTTGACAGTAAGAAATATGAATTTCAAATAGGAGGATTTCATCTCAACTCCAAACTGAGGTTTCTGAAGTATAAAGATGAAGAAGCCATCAAACTTTCCCCAAAAGAAAACGAATTGTTACGCCTCTTGGCCCTTTATGAAAACGATTTGATGCCTAGGGAATTGGCATTGACAAAAATTTGGAGGGATGACAATTATTTTACCTCCAGGAGCATGGATGTATATATTGCCAAACTTAGAAAATACCTGAAGCGTGATGATACGGTAGAAATATTGAATATTCATGGAGAAGGATTTAGGCTGGTCGTCAAATCCGAATAGCACACTTCCCTTTCAATCTAAATGAAACATCCGTTCGCGCGGATGTTTTTTTTAATCAATGCCCCGTAACCTTGGCCAAAATTTCGGAAACTACTACCTCGGGAGGATTATCTATGGAAACCTTTATGGCATCTACGGGAGGTTCAAGTGCTTCAAATTGCGATTTTAAAAGGGTTGGGGGCATAAAATGCCCTTTTCTTTGTTGCAGCCTGCCCATGATCAATTCAAAACTTCCGGTGAGGTAAACAAAGCATGCCTGCTCCGAGAGCTGCTGGGCCAGAAGCACCCTGTACGATTCCTTTAATGCAGAACAGGTGATGACGGCCCCGGTTTTCCGATGCTTTTTGGCCAATTGGTTTAACGTGGCCAGCCAACCCATTCGATCCTCGTCGGTCAAAGGATGGCCTGCGGCCATTTTTTCTACATTGGCTTCATGATGGTAATCATCCCCATCAAAAAATGGATAATGCAAAGTTTCGGCCAATAATTTGCCTATGGTCGTTTTGCCGCAGCCCGAGACACCCATCACGAAAAAGAGATATGTTTTATCCATCCTTTAATTTTTTAAGAAGCTTTTCAGAAACCGTTTCAACATTTGTCTCCACCGGGGCCATGGCATCCAGCCAGAGTACCCCATCCCGTTTCCTGAACCAGGTCAGTTGTCTTTTGGCAAACCTTCGACTATTTTTTTTGATTTCAGAAACAGTGAAATCCAGACCATATGCCCCCTCCAAAAACTGAAAAATCTCTTTATAACCAACAGTTTGCAAGGCGTTTTTTTCACGGAAAGGAAACAATGGCCTTGCCTCCTCCAAAAGTCCTTCTCGCAGCATTTGATCGACACGATTGTCGATGCGTTCATAAACCGTTTTGCGATCTGCGGTTAAGCCAACCACCATGGTTTCAAAGAAGCGTTCCGATTTCCGTTTGCCCAAAAAGGAGGAATAGGGCCTGCCGCTGCCGATGCATATTTCCAAGGCCCGGATCACTCGATGCGGATTTTGCATATCTACCCTATTGGCATAATTGGGGTCTAGCGTTCGCAGTTGTTGCAGAAGTGGGTTTAATCCCTCTGTATTGAGCGTTTCGTTCAGTCCAAGACGTATTTTCGGGTCGACATCCGGAAACGAATCGAGACCATTGACCACCGCATCCACATATAAACCGCTGCCGCCAACCATGATGACCACCTCATGTTGCTCAAAGAGCGTTTCAAGCAAATGGATGGCATCCTTTTCAAAATCGCCCACCGAGTAGTCCTCCAAGATGCTTTTGTGCTGAATGAAATGGTGTGGTACCGCTTCGAGTTCCGCTTTCGAAGGTACGGCGGTCCCGATCGACATCTCTTTGTAAAATTGTCGGGAATCCGCAGATATCACATGGGTGTGATGTCTTTTGGCCAATGCAACCCCAAGGCGCGTTTTTCCGATACCGGTTGGACCAACGATCGCGATGAGCACTTTTTTCGCCATTAGTCCTCACTAAGCCTTTCCCCGCATTTTCTGCAATAGTCTGCATCGCTAAGGACTATTTCCGCACCGCAATTCTGGCAGGAACGGCCTTCATCAACATCTTTTTTCTCATGCTTTTTGGCCGTGTATTCTGCGGATACGATGCCGGTAGGTACGGCGATAATGCCATAACCTATGATCATGATCAATGTGGCAATGAACTGCCCCAAGGCAGTTTCGGGAGAAATATCCCCATATCCCACAGTGGTCAAGGTAACTATGGTCCAATACACACTATGCGGAATGCTGTTGAACCCATGTTCGGGCCCTTCGACCATGTACATGATGGTCCCCAACAATACGGAAACGATCAGCACAAAAAAAACGAAAACAAAGATTTTGGTCCTGCTCGCTTTTAGAGCACGGACCAAGTTGTTCGACTCGCCGACGAAACGGACCAATTTAAGGATCCGAAATACCCTGAGCAACCGCAAGGCCCTGAAGGCGGTCATAAACTGTGACCCGCCGATAAAAAAGGATAAATATTTGGGTATCGTTGATAAGAAATCGATGACCCCGAAGAAACTGGTAATATATTTAATGGGACGCTTGATGCAAACAATTCGAAGGATATACTCTATCGTGAACAGTATGGTCACCACCCATTCCGAAATATCCAAAAATTCGTGGTAGTTCTGGTCGATCCGGGGAACGCTTTCGAGCATGACGATGATGATGCTGTACAGGATCATTATCAGTAGGATGATATCGAACAGCTTTCCGGCGGGGGTATGGGTCCCGTAGATGATTTCATGGAGTTTGTACCTCCACCCTTTATTTGGTTGATCTTCTTTCAATGCGATTAATGCAGCTCTAAAATTTTTAAATGTTTTTTCTTTCTGATATAAATTTCGATGAGTTCCCTTGGATAATGACCCCCTTTCATTGGGGTGATGATCGATTCCAAGATATGAATATTATTGATTTGATGGTTAAGATCGTAAAAACCAAGCCCCTGAAAAATTCCGTTTTTTATGAGTATCGCCGAATGTTCACCAATTTCACGGCCTTTGTCGATGATGACCATATTTCTGTTGTTCAAGCTATAGCGTGCCAATGCTTTGTGGGCCCTATCATTATAGGATTGAATGGGCTCTTTATTGACGCAGCCGCCGCGGCAGAGGCCCTCCGAGTGCCACGAACATGCATGTTTTGATTGTGAAAGCCCCGTCAACTTGAGGCATAGTTGGAATTCTTCATTGATATGCCTCACAAAATTTTCAGCAGCGGCCATACTGCCGAAGCGCAACAGATCCGATTTGGATTGTTCCACTTTCCTGATGGCGAAGGTGATATACCCATGTTCGTTGTTCGATCGGTACAAGGCATGGGAGAATTCATTTTTTGGCAAAGGCTGATTGTAAATGGGCCGGTGCCGCAACAATTCTTCCCGTTCTTTGAGCTGAGCGACCAGTTCGCTCCCCGTTCTTTCAAAACTGACTTTTTTGGTGTCTTTCTGCAAGCGCCTGGCACGATCCCCTTCTTTGATAAAATGTTGGTTTACCCTTTTTTTGATGTTGCTGCTCTTCCCTAAAAATATGATATCCCCGTCTTTGTTGTGCAAATAATAGAGGCCTGTTTCCGATGGCAATGCCTCTACGATATCCAGTTGCCTTTGCGATAACTCACCTGTAGTTTCTGTTCGTATAATGTTCTTTATTATTGTTTTATCGGTATCTTTTGAAAGTAAAAGTTTAAATAGCTTTAAGGTAGCTATGGCATCACCGTTCGCCCTGTGCCGATCGCTTACCGGGATGCCGAGGGCCCTTACCAATTTGCCCAGGCTATGTGATTCCGCATCTGGAATCAAGGTTTTTGCCAAATCCACAGTACACAAGGTCTTGCGCTCAAAATTGTAGCCCAGTCTCCTGAATTCCGTCCTTAAGATGCGATAATCGAATTGCGCATTATGGGCGACCAACACGGTATCCTGTGTTATCTCTACGATGCGTTTGGCCACCTCGTGGAATTTTGGCGCGGTACGGAGCATGTGGTTGTTGATTCCGGTAAGGTTGGCCACAAAGGGCTGTATTTCCTTTTCGGGATTGATCAGACTGATAAACTGATCGACCACCTGATGGCCGTTGAATTTGTGGATGGCGATTTCAGTGATGCCCTCTTCATTGTATTTGCCTCCGGTGGTTTCGATATCGAGTATGGCGTACATCTATGTTCCCCTCCTTTTTGTTAATGAAAATTGCGTTCCCCAAAGATACTACTTCCGATGCGTATCATGGTGCTTCCTTCTTCCAGGGCGATCATGAAATCCCCGCTCATGCCCATCGAAAGTTCTTGAAGGTCGGACAATTGGGTTTTCAAGGTATCAAAAGTGGTCTTTAATTGCTTGAATTCCTTCCTGATCTGCTTTTTATCCTGGGTAAAAGTGGCCATCCCCATCAATCCTAGAACCTTTATATTTTTCAGCAGTTTAAATTCCGATGAATGGACCATTTCGAAGAGCTCTTTTTCATCGAAGCCAAATTTGGATTCTTCTTCGGCGATGTGTATCTGCAATAGACAGTGGATCACCCTGTTGTGTTTTTTTGCCTGTTTGTCGATTTCCGTCAAGAGTTTCAAACTGTCGACACCATGTATCAGGGAAACGTATTCCGCCATGTATTTCACTTTGTTGCGCTGCACATGGCCTATCATGTGCCACTGAATATCATGTGGCATCGATTGCCATTTTTGTGTCATCTCCTGTATTTTGTTCTCCCCAAAAATCCGCTGGCCGGCATTATAGGCCTGCATTAGGTCACTGACCGGTTTTGTTTTTGAAACCGCTACCAGTGTGACCGATTCGGGCAGCTCGGCTTTTATTTTTTCCAAATTTTCTTTGATGGACATCATATCGGTTTCATCCGGTTATAAATTCGGTCTTGGGTTTGGTCCTCCAAAACAAATGGGGCGTATATTGTTCTTCATAATTCATATATGGTCATTCCACTTCTGAGTTTGGGCTCTATATAGGTCGATTTTGGGGGCATGATTTGTCCGGCATCCGCAATGGCTTTGATTTCATCGATGTTGATGGGAACCATTCCGAATCCCACTTTGAATTTCCCTTGGTCGATATTTTTTTTCATCTGAATGGCATTGTGCTTCCCATGACCATAGTGTATTCTTTTATCGTTGCGCAAATCGCGGATTCCCAAAATGGGTTCCAAGATGGTTTTCAGCAGTATTTGGGTATCCAACCGGCTCAAGGCATCGGTGAACCGATAGCCATTTTTTCTGAGGTAAAGGGAATAGAATTCGCCCTCGAGATACATGCTGAAATGGTGTTTTTGATGGGGGACATAGGATAATTTCCCTTGATTTTCGATTTGGTAACAGCTGTCCAATCTCACCAAAAATTCTGCTTTCGATAATCCGTTCAGGTCTTTTACCAAGCGATTATACTCGAAGATATTGATTTCCGATTCCGGAATGAGATAGCTCATGAAAAAGTTATAGGGTTCTTTTCCGGAATGTCTTGGGTTGTTTTTCTGCATGTTCGCGGCCAGCAGGCTGGAAGAGGCGCTTCGATGGTGCCCATCCGCAATATAGAGATGCGGTATTTGCCCAAAAGCCTCCTGGAGCTTCGTTACGGTTTCTTGTGCCGATATCACCCATAACCGATGGGTGACCCTGTCGGTGGTGGTAAAAAAGTATTCGGGTTCATTCGTCCTTACCATTCTTAGTATTTCCGAAACGTCCGGATTTTTGGCATAGGTCATCAAAACGGGTTCTGCGTTGAATTTCACCGTTTCCAGATAATCCGCAAAAAGCGATTCCCGTTTTTCAATGGTATCTTCATGTTTTTTAATCACCTCGTTCCTGTATTCACTAACACCGATGGCACAAAACAAACCACTGCAACTAAAGTCATCGGCCTCCAATTGATATTGGTAAAAACAGTCTTGGGCATCCTTCAAAAACGTATTGTTTTCAAGAAATTCCAAATACCGGTAGTGTACCAACTGAAACCGTTCTTTTCCTTTTGCCTTCTTGGAAAATTTGTAGCCAGGATTGATGATATGCAGGAATGAAAAAGGATTGAAGGACAATACCGAATTCAATTCCCTTCGTGAGTACGATTGATAGGAACGTGAGACGACCAAGGCCGCTTTGTCCTTGGTGGGTCGTATCGCTTTAAATGGTTTTATCTGTGCCAAATC
>JBATHI010000242.1:0-10410 GCA_049666645.1 Flavobacteriaceae bacterium
AAACTACCATGTGGGGATGAACATCCTGTTTGTGGTCAACAACAAAAACGACCGCCTGGCGAAAGTGCTCCCAAGCCTCCGCCAATGCTGTGAACAAACGCATTGGGCCAAGGCCCGGCTCGTTTTCACGCTTGGGAAAGCACACGCCATGGCACTGGCCAGGCAGGCCGCTGAAAACCGCTGCGATTTTGTCATCGCGGTAGGGGGCGATGGCACTTTGAACGAGGTGGTGAACGGCGTGCTGCAAAGCGATGTCCCTGCCCATGAACTCCCGACCATAGGGCTTCTCCCCTATGGTTCCGCCAACGATTTTGCCAGAACGGCACAGATTTCCCAATCCCTTGAAGCCCTGATGGCCCTGATCCGAACCCATACCGCCCAAAGGATCGACCTTGGGAAAATACTATTGCGACCCTCCCGGGAAACCCGCTTTTTCATCAACATGGCCGGGGTGGGGCTTGGCGCGGAAGTGGCAAAGAACATCGAACGGTCATCCAGTGTGCTGGGCCCCGGCTTCCATTATTTCAAGCACATCATCAAAGGGTTTCTCGGCTATTCCAAAAAAGAGGTAAGCTGCACGGGCGGCAGCTGGCAGTGGAAGGGCAGGTTGCTGCAAATGGCCGTGGCCAACGGCCGTTACTTTGGCAATGGCCTATGCATTGCCCCGGAGGCCCGGGTCGCCGACGGGCAGTTTCAGGTGGCCATATTCGGGAATTTGAGCATTTGGGACTATCTGAAAAACCTCGGCAAATTGAAAAAAGGGGTGAAGATCGACCATCCACAGGTCAGTTACCACAATGCCCAGGAAGTGTTGCTGGAAAGCGACGGGGCCTGCGGTATCGAGGCCGACGGCGAGTATGTGGGCCTTGCCCCGGCCACCCTAAGCGTATTGCCGAAAGCGATCAACTTTTTGATGTCTCCCGGGGTCCGATAAACCCACGGACTTCGTCATTCCCCAGGTGACACGGGCCTGCCGATGGGCAACATGCCCCCATGCCCGATATTCCAGATTACGGGAATTCCATAATGACTATTGCTTTCCCTTGAACACCTTTCCATTGAAATCGGGCAGCATCAACGGTCAGAGCGCTTTTTCACCCGCACCCAGGGCATGGATCGTGTGCTGCACGGTGCCCTTCAGGGCGTGCCCTCCACGATCGACCAAATCATAGGTGACGGTCATCACATCGGTCGGCTCGATGTTGTCCAAAAATAACTTCACCCCCTTGCCATCGGGCATGACCGCTGCCCTGGCGATGGCCAGGGTCTTCCGGTCATAACGGTCCGAGCCGTACTTGCTGCTCCTTTTCAAGGCCCAGGTCTCCACCTTGTAGTTGCTCACCTCCTTGGCCCTCTCGGTATCCAGCGGCTCGGCGAAGCGCAGTTCCAACCCCGAGGTGGAGGTATGCAGCGCGATCGGCACGGGCAGGGGTTTGTTGTTGTATCGGATCCGGTAGAGCCCGCCGCCCCGCAACATCTGGTTGGTGCCCCAGGCCGACATGCCACAGGCATAGAGCTGCTGGTCGCCGGGATTGAACCTGCCCCGCATCACCCCGGTGAGAAATTTGATGTCGGGCAGATCGATGACCCCGCCCTGCATCTGTCCGTTTACCTTTTCGGGCAGTACCAGTTGCACTTTCCCGAACCCATAGGAAAAACTCAACAGGGCACCATTCAAAGGGCCCCATTTCGGGCTATCTACCCATAATAGCTCGGAGGGGGACCGGTCAGACTGCATATCCACCCATACCATCGGCTGTTCCATGGCCACCCGGGTACTGTCTTTCGGCGGGTCGTAGCCCCACATATTGCCATAAAATTTTCCTTTGCCCGAAACCCAGTTGATCCGGTTCATGGGGTTCCAGTATCCCTGTTGGTCGGTCACCAAAAAACTCCCATCGGGATTGATGCACACCCCATTGGCCGCCCGGAAACCCTTGGCGATGATCTCGGTTTTAGAACCGTCCTTGCTCACCTTCAGCAAGGTGCCGTGTTGCGGTACCAAGGCCTCACGGGCATGCCGGCCACTTTTGGCATAATACAGGTTGCCCTCCGCATCGGCCTGAAGGCCCATCGCAAATTCGTGGAAATGATCGGTCACCTGATGGTCGTGGTTGAAGCTCTCGTAAAAATCGGTTTCCCCGTCCCCATTGAAATCGCGCAGCAATACCAATTGATCCCTGCAGATCACGTAGATCTTCCCGTCCAAGACTTTAATGCCTAGGGGTTGGAACAGTCCGGAAGCGATGCGTTGCCATTGCAGTTCGTCCTTGCCCGTTGTAAGTCCGCCAACCCTCCAAACATCCCCATCCGTGGTGCATACCACCGCCTGATCGGGGTCTGCCATAAAATCGATGCCGCTGAGTTTCATTCGGCTGGCCCAGGGATTGTCGAAGGGAGGGGTGAGTTGGTCTACCGCAAAAAGGGCATCCGGGGATCCGGGCGTAATGGTCGTGGTCAGCACTTCGGGGTAGTGGGCCTTCCCCCCTCCCACCGTCATTGCCTCCAATGATTCTCGCGGTCCGGAGGCCTTTGCGAAATCGCCCAACCCGGAAACCGGGGCATCCGCGATGAACAAGGTCACTTTTGCGGCTTTGTTCGGCTGTACCAACATCACGGTGTAACCGGCTTCCACCTTTAATGTGGCGCCAACGCCCGAGAGGGCCACCTTGTTGGCCACCGGGGCCACCCTCATTTTTAAACGGGAGGAAGACGGACTTATATTGAGCGTTCTGGTAAATACGGTGGCGCCATCCTTTTCTGTCATCCCCAATTTTTCCAAGACCGACGATCGGCCCACCGTATAGGAAATGACGAGCTCGTTTTCATGGTGATGGAGCCCCTTGTAGTTGGCCCATGTCTTAGGCAGGGGCCCGAAGGCACGGCCATCCCTGGCCCTGAACCTTGGGTCTTCGAACGAGCCCGTAACGGGATCGGCCCATCCCGGACCAACGGGCGTTTCGAAATGCAGCTTGCCGATGGTCCGCGGGTAGGTCTCATGCCTGTCGTTCAACAGAATGCCGTCCCAATCGATAAAGCCATCGCCCGTCCAACCTCCCGCGACCCGCATCAGATCGTGGTCGAAGATCATCCAGGCCTTTCCTTTGGCGATTCCGCCTTTGCCGGGATCCAAACGTACGGCAATGCCCTTATAGGCAAAGTTGTTTTTGCCGTAATCCTCATCCGGATAGGGCGGTGGCCCGGGAGAATGGTACCTGGCGGGGCCGGTGGCACTATCGACCAGTTCGTAGGTGTTGATCAGAAAATTGCCATAGTCCATATCGGCCCAGGGACGATAGGGCTCGGCGGCCGGGCCCCTGGAAGTGCCCTTGGGCAGTGCTGCCAAATAGCCCGGACTGCTGACGATATACTTTTGGGCTTCATTGTTCCTGATGAATTCTTCCCGGATATACGAAATGACATCGTATTTCTCCTGGGGGGTGAGCACGGGCTGCGGGGGCATGGATCCAAGGCCCCTACTCAGGGTTTGGTACATGGAAAAGGCATCGCTGCCCGCCTTCAAAGGCTGTTCCCAAAACCTGGTCGACAGCGGAATGGATCCTTCCACTTCGGGATTGCCATGGCAATTGATGCAATTGGAACTATAGATCCGTTCTCCCCTTTGGAATCCTTCGAGATCCGCATCGGCAATGAGGCCGGCATGGTCGATGTTTTTTTCGTTGGCGGGCAGGTCGGTTTCGGAAAGCACGTAGGAGATTTGTGAGCGGTCTATTGTATAAGGCGCCGTAGGCTGTTTGCTCGCTAAAAACGGATAGTCTTTTTGATCGGTCGTAAGGATTCCCGTAAAGGTATCGCCTTGAAAGGTGCCTTTTATGGAGGAATCGTTGCCGAAAAGATCGAAACTTGCCGACAGTTGCGCCCCGTCAACAACATCGTTGCCAAGGTCGAAGGTCCCCCAATCCATGGAAACCAGGGTTGCCGTATAGGCATCGCCTTCCTTTTCCATTTTCATCACCCCCAGCTGTACCTCGTCGCCAAAGTTAATCTCATAGTCCCATGGGCCTTCCAAACCATTGGTTTGACAGCCCACTATGATGAAGGAAAACAATACATAAAAACCGCGCATGAAAAATTTAAAAGGATGGTATGGCCCGGGCCGAAGATCAGCTACGGAAGGAAAAAGGTGCATCATTAATTTTTGGAAAGGGTTCGTTCCCCTAAAAATAGCGAATTATTATGAACGGGAATTTGGTAGGACGATTTTGTTGATACCCTGTCGGTACGGTAGGGGAAGTAAGATTAAAAATCCATGGGACCAGGCATTGCACATGGCCCAAACAGTTTCGGGGCCCCAGCTTGGCAGTGCGCAAAAATTAAACAATGAGATGGTCGTTGCAACCGGCAGCTGTTCCGAAATTGGGGATTACCCGTTGCGCCGAAACAAATACTGAACTAAAAGGGGTTATCTGGTAAGTGTTTTCTTTACCTCTATTGCGGTATTCCGGTTTTGGGCCGCGGGGGTGTAGATGAGGGTATTGGTCACGTCATCGATTTCGACTTTACCGATAGGGGCGTAGGCCGCTTCGGTGAACTGTGCCTCACCGTTTCCGGTTGCATCAGCGAAGGCCTCGGGGATGGCATTGCCATTGGTGTCGGCCACGTCCAGATCATCCATGGTCAACATTGCCAAATCGTTCGTACCCAAAGGCGCGGAGACAACGTATTCAGCCATCAAATCGTGATTTTTTCCGCAGGAAACCCCGCTGATCATGAAAACAAAAAGCAAGCACAACTGAATGATTTTTAAGGGGGAAGATTTCATAAATAGACCAAGGTAAAAATGAATGATAGACTTATTGGGTTTCATAAAAATAGATAAATCGATTGAATGATCGTTGAAACAAATCATTTTTTCGATGAAATGCACAAACTGTTTACTTATGGTCATACGTAAGCATCGCTTGTTTTGGACGGCGTGATGCCCTTCTTTCGATGAACTACCGTTTTTTTTAACATTTTATTATAATAATCACAGATGGCGATCATCAAGGTCGGCATACCTAGGAATCTTCGGGAAAGCTTTGGACAATGACCAGGAAGAAGGAAGAAAGGAATGGAATTCACTGAAAATCAATGCACCGGATTGGAGGGCGAAACGAGGGAAGGTATCAGGCAGCGATCTTGGGATCGAACAGGCGCCCTATATTATTCGGCGATCTTTGTTTCGCGAACTTTACCCAGACTGTCCATTTCCTTGCGAAACCGAAGGATGACAATGGTATCCATCTGTCGATAGATACTATCGCGCATGGCCGGCCAATTACGGGCATTCATTTCGAGGGTAAATTTTTGGATGTTCGTGAACCGATCCACATTATGTCGATTCGCTTTCCAGTAAGCGGCAGTACTTTCCCGATGTTTCAGATCTTGGAGGTAGATCCCAATACCAAACCCGGCTACGATTATCGTAACGATGATCCAAAGTATGCTTTTCTTTACCATAACGATCGGGTTGCGTTTCATCTGCCGGGGCAGATCGATATTTGGGGTTCACGGCGCCATACAGGGAGCCGCAGCGCCCCATGGCAGTTCATTGGGTTTGATCGGGTCGCTTCCCTTTTTGGGGAAGGATCCAGTGTCAGATTATTAAAATTAACAAACTTGCGATCAACACGAATAAAATTTAACCATAAAGATCGTCTTTGGGGCTGAAAAAAAAAATAATATTGGATAAGGCGTTGGTTTTCAACGTTCAATCCGGGAATGCATACATGGAAACATATCCCAACGGCTTGGGTTCGCCTGCTCACTGATATACCGTGCCAAACCCGCCCCCATTGGATGTGCCAACACCGCTATTTGAAAAACAAATGGCAGATCGCCGGTTAAATCCATAAATTGAAGGATATTCGTATTACATTTATGATTCATGAGGCTTCAAGGTATTTTCATCGCGCTACTGCTGTTGCTCTTGACGAACTGTCGGAACGAAAAATCAACGGACGGCGCCGAAACGGATGCCACGGTCGATAGTCTTGCATCGACCGCTTCCGAAAACATCAAAACAGCGGTTGCGCCTGACGCGGAGGCAGAAAACGGGGGGCTGTTTTTGCCCGACGGCTTTGAGGCCCTGGTAGTCGCAGACAGCGTGGGCCCCGCCCGGCATTTGGCGGTGAACGGCAACGGCGATATCTATGTGAAGTTAAGGGTAGAAACGGGAAACATGGGGAATATGGCCCTCAGGGATACCGATCATGATGGGAGGGCAGATATTTTTCAGCGCTTTGGCGATTACCCCAACGATGGCAGCTTCGCCACTGAAATGCGGATCCACAAGGGCTATTTGTATTTCAGTTCGGAACTGGTCGTATATCGGCAAAAATTGACGCCCGGCCAACTCATTCCCGGGGGCAGGCCCGAAGTGATCGTAAGGGATCCCTACCCGGTTCGCTGGCACAACGCCAAGTCACTGGCCTTCGATGACCATGGCGGGATGTACGTTACCTTCAGCGCCCCGACCAATGCCTGTGAAGACCAGGCCCTTACCGGGAACGATCCCAATGCGATCGTTCGGGGCGAATACCCCTGCTCGCAATTGGACATATTGGGGGGAATCTGGAGGTTCGATGAGAACAAAACGGAACAGTCGATCGCGGAAGGCCAACGCTTTGCCACGGGTATCAGAAGTGTGGTGGCCATTTCATGGAACGATCAGGATCAAAGTCTGTATGCCGTGAACCATGGCCGCGACTACCTGCACAACCATGCCCCGCCCTATTTTGACCAATGGCAGGATGCCGTCCTGCCCGCGGAAGAGTTTATGAAAATCAAGGAGAACGACAACTATGGCTGGCCCTATACCTATTACGATCCCTTCAAGCAAAAAAGAATGCTCGCCCCGGAATACGGGGGCAACGGGGTAAAAGAGGCCACCGGCTATACCGACCCCATCATGGGGCTGCCGGCCCATTGGGCACCCAACGATCTGCTTTTTTACAAGGGCAATCAGTTTCCTGAACGCTATAAAGAAGGCGCCTTTGTGGCCTTTCACGGCTCCACGAACCGCACCCCCTATCCCCAGGCCGGCTATATCGTGGGCTTTATCCCTTTCCAAAATGGCAGGCCCACCGGCCGATGGGAGGTGTTCGCCGATGGATTTGCGGGGGTCGATACCATTGCCAAAATGGACGACGCCCATTACCGGCCCATGGGCTTGGCGGAAGGACCTGATGGTTCGCTGTACATCTCCGATTCCAAAAAAGGAAAGATATGGCGGGTATTTTTTTTAGGTGACAAGGCCCAATTTGGCGACGCACAACTGGCAACCATGGAAAAAAGCAAGTCCAAGAGCTATATCAGGACCCCGGATAAAAAAAATGATCTACTTTCTTCTAAATCAGGCCAATTCTAAAAGGAAATGGATTTGGTACATTTTTACCAAGCGAATTGAAATTTGAATTACTTTTAATTAGAAATTATTGGGATGCCATTGGGGTCAAACTAAATTGAGATACAAATGATTTAGCATCAAATGACTTTTATGCTGTCAACATAGCATCTGGTAGATTTATGTTGTACGTACGGTATTAAAATCCACAATCATTTTAATCGAATCCATTGATTTATGCGCCCTAAGAATACTTTGCTTGCCTTGCTTATAGTTAGTATCATAATGCTTTCTTGCTCGAAAGAAATACAAGAAGCTACCATCATTAAAGATGTAGAAGTTGGTTCCACCTTTACAATGGTACCGGGAGAAACGGTTCGTTTGTTTATTCCCTATGAGTTTCAACTGACGTTGATCCGTTTTGATGATTATATTAAAACACCCGATTATAGCCCATCTGCGGTGGCTCATTTTGAGTTTAAAGTTCAGAATGGGACTGGAGGAACAGGGTTACAGTTAAATGAGGATCAGATAGAAAACGGACCCATTTTCTTTTCGGGTTGTAACCAAGGAAAAATCGGTGGTGGTGAGAATGACCTGGTCCCGGTATTTTTTATTACGGAAGAGGTCAAATTTGAAGAACAGCCTACAAAGTTCATTTTTAAAAGCATAAGGTTTAAGATAATTTATGATGATGGTTCTCCATTTAATTGTGCCAGTTGATACTATACCAAGATAAGCAGTAATCCTTTTTGATCGATAAACTTAGATTTGCCTGTACAGTAATTTCTAGTCCCCAAAATAAATCCCAGATCCCGTCTTTACTTCTATGCCGAGGCTTCGGAACATTACCGTTCAACTTCGCTCTTAGCAGCGTTTGAGCTAAGATGTACGAAAGTTTTGGATTTATAATAGTCTTTTATTCCTAAATGCCATGCCTGAACCTGACTTTAAGTATCGCTCAAAATCATAGGCTTTTTGTTTGTTGGCAAAGAAAGACAGATGTACCAATTTCACTGGCAGTTTGTCCTTGGTAAAACTGACCTCGCCATTGCTGTGAACAGCCAATCTATTGGTAATATTTGATGTGAAGCCGGTGTAGTGTTTTCCGTTAGCACATTTTAAAATGTAGACGGCGTAGGGGAGTTCCATAGGCTTGGCTTTTTGGAATATTGTCTATGAAAGATAATTATAATTGGTGGATCGGCATCCACCGAAGCCCTGCGCAAGAAAATTTATACAAATATTTAAATGCGTATTTAGCATTAAAAAGCCCTCCTACGCTCTCTGTAAATCGAGTGCTTCGCAGCACTACTTTGATGTGTTAATCAATACCGAAACAATCCTGGTCACTCATACCTAGTGTAAAAGCTTCGGAGATTGAAGCATCAAAAGGCAATAATGGATCGGCATCCACCGAAGCCCGCAGTTTGTAGCGAGCAGAAACGTTTTAGACAAAATTAAAAAGCCCTCCTACGCTCTCTGTAAATCGAGAGCTTCGGAGGGCGAAGGTGGAGCCGAAGGCGTTACCTTCAGAGTTCCCTTAGTCTCGCTGTAATGCAAATAAAAAGCCCACCAAAAGGGTGGGCTTTCTATTCATGGTGAAAACGTATCTATTAAAGTATAGACCGCTCAAAATTACCTCTTCAATACCAGAATTTTCGATACCACATAACCTCCGGTTTCGAACCTGTAAATATATAATCCACTCGGTAAGGATTCCGAATCCAGTGCTACTTGATATTCTTTACCCTCCTTGGCGGTGCCATTATACAATGTGGCCACTTTTTGTCCGGATAGGGTAACGATCTCTAATTTTACATCCGTACTTGCGGCGACATTGAATTTAAATTCTACCCAGTCGGCAAATGGGTTGGGATAGGCGATGACCGACGTATAATCGGAGGTGCCCATGTCTCCAATTCCGGAAACCGATGCCATAAGATTTACACTCTCACAGGGAGGTTCTACCCCACATGTACCCAACTGGTCGCCATGTGCCAGGTGATCGGCGACAACGCTAGTTGCGATACAAAGGTTATTCTTGTTCTTGTGGCATACTTTGACCTTCCCATTCTTGCAGCTCACATCCACCACACAGACCGTTACTTCGCTTATCGAAGTACATCCCGTGGCATCGGTAATCATAACCTCATAGGTAGTGGTGGTTAGTGGGGAAACGGTGATACTTTCGGTAGTTTCACCTGTACTCCACAAATAGCGCACAGGTGCGGCGGCGGCGGTGACCGAAGCTGTTAAAGTTGTCGTTTCCATGGGGGCATAGCCCAAATACACCTTTTGATTTCCAGTGATATCAACGGCCAATCCGGGGTCACAATCCAGTTCCAGAGGACCATTGGAGAAACACCAGAAGTCGGTGCGGAAGGTGACATCCGCCCCCGAATTGCTAATGACCGCCAGCACTATCCCAATCAATTGACCGTTGCCCCCGCTTCCAACGGGCACGGGATCAAAAACACCATTGCCACCGTGGATCGAGTTATCGTCGAAAAATTCGGCCAGGGGTATGGAAACGAGCTGCCATCCTCCGCCACTGATCACTTCCTTTCCACTGCCGCTGGGGCCAATCTCCAAATTATATTGAAATTCATCATCATTGGGCGCCGGAAAGGGAAAGGCATTGTCCCCATCATCATCTTCCTGCAAATTGATCTCCAGAACATAATCCTGCCCCGGATCCGGATTGATCCATAGGTTAAAATGCGTCATATCAGAAATATGCACTGGATTGTTCCGTCCGAATCCCCCAAAGAATCCGGGATTTCCACCTGATCCCCAGCCTGTTTGTAAGGATGCCGCACCGCCATTTTGTGGGGGAAGATCAGTGATATTGGGGTCGATACCACCACCCCCATTGCCATTGAAAGTAAACCAGGCATTACCGAAAGGATTGCCATGTTCCATATCATCAAATACCAGTTTTGCCTTAACAGGGCCCTCGGAGAAGCACCAAAAATCGGTGCGGAAGTTCACATCCGCCCCTGAATTGCTTATGACCGCCACAACGGCCGTAAGTATCCGGGTATCAAGTAGCCCATTAC
>JBATHI010000243.1:0-5345 GCA_049666645.1 Flavobacteriaceae bacterium
CCCATGATCAAAGTGCCCGAATTGAACGGCAGCCCGATGCTGTTGATGAAAAATACCTCGCTCCAGCCAAAGAGCTTCAAGACATAGGTCAGGGAGAATTTATACACCAGCATCAAAATGGCGATCACCCCTATGTTGGCCAACAAAAAGTTCTTCACGGTGGTGGTCTTATAGGTCTTGAAGTAATAGAGCAAGCCAATGGAAGGGATGGCCAGGAAGCCCATAAATTGGATTCCGAAAGTAAGTCCGACCACAAAGGAAATGAGTACCAGCCATCTGTTGCCCCTGGGATCATCAAGATTATCGGTCCATTTCAAACCAAGCCATAACAAAAGTGCCATGATGAAACTTGCCATGGAGTAAACCTCCGTTTCCACTGCATTGAACCAAAAGCTATCGGAAAAAGTAAAGGCCAGGGCGCCCACCAGTCCGCTGCCCAAAATGGCGATGGCCCTGCCATCGGTTAATTTTTCTGGCTTGGAAAGCAATTTACGGGTCAGGTTGGTGATGGTCCAAAACATGAACAAAATGGTAAAGGCGCTCGACACCCCGGATACATAATTCACCATACGTGCCACCTGGTCGGGCGCAAATGCGAACATTGAGAAAAAGGCACCGATCATCTGCAAAAGAGGAGCTCCCGGAGGATGCCCAACCTGTAGTTTGGCAGAGGTGGCTATATATTCCCCGGCGTCCCAAAAACTATTGGTGGGCTCCACGGTAATGGCATAAACCATAAGGGCAATAAAAAAAACGATCCATCCTAGGATGGTGTCCCATTTCTCGAAGTTCTTTGCAAACATGAAGTCGGTGGTTTAAGCAATGTGGCGAATTTACTAATTAATATAGATATGGGAATACATTTTTGTTAAACCTTAACGATGGGGAGGGCCTGTTTTAATATTATTGTAAACGAAAATGTTTGTGCATACCAAACTTTGTTCTAAATTTGCACGCTCAAATGCCATATTGGCCTATGGTGTAATTGGTAACACAGCTGGTTTTGGTCCAGTCGTTCAAGGTTCGAGTCCTTGTAGGCCAACTTTATGGATAATAAATCCCGATGTCGAAAGGTATCGGGATTTCTGTTTTATGCAAAATGAATCAATTCTTGGCATCATCCGCATCTGGGTGCGGATGGTCAATTTGGGTGTCTTCCCTTGCCGGCATGGTTTTCAGGGTAACTGCCTCTTTTTGGTGAATGTGGTCCTCGGCTTCATTTCTTGCGAGTATTTCCGTGTCGATTTCGTCGAGCACGGTCCCCATTTTCTTTTTATCCTTGATCATGGCCCAGGTCATGACCAAACTGGTGGCTATGATGACAAACAGCAAAATTCCCGATTCAAAGTTTTCCACTTGGGCCTCCACCGGTATCGCGTAAAACAAAAGAACCGTGATCAATCCCCTTGGCGCAATATAAAGTTGGGGCAGGATATCCTTTCCCAAAAAAACCCTCAATACCAAAAAACGGATGGCATAGATCGAAGCGATGATGAGCAAACTGATCAGGGCCACCCTAACACTTAGCAAGGAGGCCATTACGATGGTCAATCCAAAGATAACGAAGAAAAAAGTGCGCACCACAAATGCGGTTTCCAGAGTGATGATGTGCAGTTCGTGATAGATTTGATCGATTCTATCCTTGTCGAGGAATACTTGCATCTTTCCAGGAAAAAACAATTTAATGTTTTTGATGACCAATCCGAAAATCAGGATGATGATCAGGGACGAAAGATGCATTTTTTTCCCAATGGCATACAAGAACAATAAAACGGAGATCAAAAGAAACAGCTTTGCTTGACTTTTTATTCTTTGAAAAATGAGAATAATGGCATAACTGGCCACCAGGGCAATGACAATGGTCAACACAATATTGATGGCAAAACCTGTTACACCGGCATCCTCTGCGGGATTCAGGCCGCCGACCAGAAAGTAGAACATCATGATGCCCATGATGTCGGAGAAGGTGCTTTCATATACATGGAATTCTTTTTTATGTTCCTCAAGCCCACTCACACTGGGGATGATGATCGCACTTGAAAGAATGGAAATCGGTGTTGCGTATATCCAGGCCGATTGCATGTCCATATCCGGAATCAACTCGAAAAGGATCAAGGCCGCCACCCATGCCGAGGCCACCAGGCCCATCAAGGCGATGGCCATTGATTTCAGGATGGGCACCAGCTTCTCGCGCTTGAGTTCCAATTCCAGGGCCGCTTCAAGCACGATCATGATCAGTCCCACGATACCCAAAATTTCCAGGGACGGCCTAAAATCGGGAATTGCGGGCACCATGTAAACCATCACATACTGCAAAATGATCCCCAATACGATCAGCATGAGCACCGCCGGAATGTTCGTTTTTTTGGAGATGCCATTGAACCAAAATGATAGGATTACAATGATCGTGGCCTCGATGATCAGGTTATAGGAAGAAAAAATGTCCATATGCAATGGTTTAGCGGTCAACTCGTAAAGGATGAATATAGCCAATATTAAGAAATAATCACATGGTTTATGTGCCTGCAAAAAACGACCATACTATAAAACTGTGATTATTGCCGGTTTGAGATAAAGTTGTATATTTGCAACACTGAACGGATATCAAAGTATTCATGAGGGGACCTTTAAGTCCTCTTTTTTGTTTCTTGGAACTATGTTTAAAGAGAAAGTAACCGAGCTCTTGGAGGAAGCACTGGCATTGGAACCTGCATTGTTTTTGATCGATTTCACGGTTTCTCCCGACAATAAGATTAAAGTTGTTTTGGATGGGGATGTCGGGGTGACACTGCAAGACTGTATGAAGATCAGCAGGGCCATTGAGCACAATCTTGACCGTGAGGTGTTCGATTTTGCATTGGAGGTGGCCTCGGCCGGCGCTGCCGCGCCCCTCGTGATGCCCAGGCAGTATGGCAAGAACATCGGCCGCACCTTATCGGTGAGTACCTCAGAGGAGAGTTACGAAGGCGATTTGACCTCCATCTCCGATGCCGGAATCGTATTGGAGTGGAAGGTAAGGGAGCCCAAGGCCGTGGGCAAGGGCAAAACCACTGTTCAGAAAAAAAAGGAAATCAATTTTTCGGAAATAAAGGAAGCAAAAGTTTTGTTGAAATTTTAATTGTAGCACTATGGAAAATATTGCGTTGATCGAATCATTCTCTGAATTCAAGGACGATAAGTTTATCGACAGGGTAACGCTTATGGCGATCCTGGAAGATGTATTTAGAAATGCGCTCAAAAAGAAGTTTGGATCGGATGATAATTTCGATATCATCATCAACCCCGACAAAGGCGATTTGGAGATTTGGCGGAACCGAGTGGTGGTCGAGGACGGCGCCGTCGAAGAACCCAATGAGGAAATATCGCTTTCGGAGGCTCGAAAAATTGAGCCCGATTTTGAAGTGGGCGAGGATGTGTCGGAAGAGGTGAAACTGATCGATTTGGGAAGGCGTGCCATTCTGGCCCTTCGCCAAAATTTGATTTCCAAGATCCACGAGCACGATAATACCACGGTATATAAGCAATTCAAAGACCTTGAAGGTGAAATCTACACGGCCGAGGTGCACCACATTCGCCATAAGGCAATCATTTTATTGGATGATGAAGGGAATGAGATCATCCTTCCGAAAGACAGACAGATTCCTTCCGACTTTTTCAGAAAGGGAGATAATGTGCGCGGAATCATTGAAAGTGTTGAATTAAAGGGAAGCAAACCCACAATCATTATGTCAAGGAGTTCCCCCAAGTTTTTGGAGCAACTGTTCTTCCAGGAAATCCCCGAAGTTTTTGACGGCCTGATCACCGTAAAAAAGGTGGTGCGCATTCCGGGTGAGAAGGCGAAGGTTGCAGTAGATTCCTACGACGATAGAATCGATCCCGTAGGGGCTTGTGTGGGGATGAAAGGATCGAGGATACATGGAATCGTCAGGGAGCTTGGCAATGAAAATATCGATGTGATCAATTGGACGGCAAATCCGCAATTGATGGTCACGAGGGCACTGAGCCCTGCAAGGGTTTCCTCGGTGAAATTGAATGATGAGAAGATGACGGCCCAGGTTTACCTCAAGCCCGAGGAGGTATCCAAAGCGATCGGACGAGGCGGCCATAACATACGACTGGCCGGGCAATTGACCGGTTATGAAATAGATGTGTTCCGCGAAGGGGTCGAAGAGGACGTGGAATTGACCGAGTTCTCCGATGAAATCGATGCCTGGATCATCGAGGAATTCAAAAAAATAGGGATGGATACCGCAAGGAGTATACTGGAACAGGACATCGATGAGCTGGTAAAACGAACCGATTTGGAGGAAGAAACCATAGCGGAAGTTGTCCGCATTCTCAAGGAAGAATTGGAAGATTAGCTATATTAGCAGCGAATTAAAAGAAATTAGGGAATAGATATTTATGGCAGAAAATGCAAACATAAGGCTTAACAAGGTCCTTAGGGAACTGAACATTTCTTTGGATAGGGCGGTCGATTATCTTGCTTCCAAAGGAATTACCATCGAAGCAAGGCCAACGACCAAGATTTCCGATGAGGTATATCATGTGCTTCAGGATGAGTTTGAGACCGACATGAGCAAGAAGGTTGCATCCCAAGAAGTGGGGGAGGAGAAAAGGAAGGAAAAAGAGGCCATAAGAATACAGCTCGAACAGGAACAGGAAGACAAACGGCTTGAAAGGGAAAAGCGGGCGGCGGCTTCGGAAAAAATAATAAGGGCTAAAGGTGAGATCACCGGCCCGAAAAAAGTGGGCAAAATCGATCTGGAGGCGGCCAAAAAACCAAAGCCCGTAATAAAGGCCGAGGAGGCGCCCGTTAAGGAAAAGAAAGAAAAGAAAGTTAAAGAACCTGTGGCCAAGGTAGAAAAAGCCGTTGCGCCCGAAATTGAAAAACCGCAAACCCCTGTTGCCGTAAACGAAACTGAGGAACAGGCCCCTGATACTGAGAAGATCACCACAAAATACAAAAAGCTGAGCGGCCCGAAGATAATGGGCGATAAAATCGATTTGACCCAGTTCAACAAACCCAAGAAAAAGAAAGAGGAATCAAAGGCGGGCGGTGAGGCATCCGATAGGAAAAAAAGGCGCAAACGCATCATAAGTTCGCCGGGAAGCTCTTCTGGCGGGGATTCGTCAGTTCGCGATAGAGGCGGAGTGCAAAGAAAAGCTATCGGACAGCGCTTTGGCGCCCCAAAAGTCGAGCCTACCGAGGAAGATGTACAAAAACAAGTGCGGGAAACCTTGGAAAAACTCCAAGGAAAATCGAAAAAGGGCAAGGGCGCAAAATACAGAAGGGATAAAAGAGATCAGCACCGGCAACAAACCGAAAAGGATCTTGAACAACA